>JBIISW010000008.1:0-36326 GCA_044340865.1 Bacteroidia bacterium
GCGCATTCTTTAGCAATATCCTGCTTATCTTCTTTAATGGTAAATTCTTTCCAAGCTAAACCTTCGTGTTGGTGATTTAATTCATAGAGTAATCTAATAGCTAAATTAGTATGAATGTATTTGGCGTTAAGTGTAGTTAGTAAAATTTTCATCAGTTAGTAAAGATACACGTTTATGAAATCTTTAAACAGTATTTAGAAAATTATTTTCGAATCATTTTTGAAGAATCATTAATGGAATGATGCCAAGAATTATAATGGCGATTAAACTCAGCGCAATCCCAAGCCAATTTTTTTTAGATAACTTTTCTTTAAAAATAATCACAGAAACAAAGGTGGATAGCGTTAAAATACTGAGGTTATTAATTGGAAAGAGTGTTGATGCTTCAAGTAGTTTACTATTAAGAGCCTTGATAATAAAAAACATGGTTCCGTAATTAATAATGCCCAACATAATTCCTGCAGGTATTGCCTTTAATTGAAATCGTTCTTTTTTTATTATGAGTTGATATAACAATACTATCATCCCAAATAAAAAAGCTGTCGAAAATATGGTAGATAAAAAAGCATCAAAATCAATTTCACTTAACAAGTGTCGTTGTGCATAATTGATGGTTGTGTCAATAATGCCGCCACATAAAAAAATAATGAGCGGAAATAACCATGCTCTTTTTTGTGCGTTTGCATCGTTTTTTTGTTTGTGCGAAACTAAATACACAGCAATAATTGCTAACACGATGCCTATTATTTTATACGGCGTTACGCTATCGCCATAAAATAAAATGGCAACTGTAATGGGTATGACAACGGCCATCCGGTTTGCAACTTGTGCAACTGAAATGCCTAATTTTGCAGTTGCTTCGGCTATTACAAACAAACTTCCAATAAATATAATTCCTAAACCAAGAGCTACAGAAAACCACGATTGCTCAAAAGCATTGATAGGATTCACATGTGATGATGTAGTTAAAAATCCTAACGAACCTGCTACAACATAATTTACAATAATTGCTTGAAACGCATTGATTTTTTTGATGGCAATGAGCTTGAAAGAAATACCAAATAAAACAGAGGTAAAAATGGACAGGCTTAAAAAAATCATGCTAATTTATTTTTTATAATAAATAGTTTATCATGACCAATAGATTGATGAGATTCATTCTCAAATTTAATCATAGGAGCTTCTATTCCATTTTCAAAATTTAGATTTGGATTAACAAATACCTTTGCTTCATCCCATAGTCCTGTATTTATGAAATGTTCTAGTGTTCTTGCGCCACCTTCTACAATCACTGAGTTTATATTGAGTTGATAAAGTTGATGTAACAGTTCATCCATAAAATTTGTAAAATCAATTTTTATCCAGTGTAAATTTTTTACTGTTTCGTTTTTGATGGAATTAAAAATGAGAGTTTTTGTTTTGTTATCAAACACGTTATAATGTAGAGCTAAATCAAGTGATCTGTCAATGACGATTCTTATTGGATTGTTTCCTTCGTGCAAGCGTGCTGTGAGTTGTGGATTATCAGCAACCACCGTGTTGTGTCCAACTAAGATGGCTTGCTCTTCTGTGCGCCATTGATGTACTAATGCTTTGCTTTCTAAACCTGTTATCCAGTTTTCAGCTGTGTTTGCTGGTAATGGCATTTTACTCATAAAGCCATCGTTTGTTTGCGCCCATTTTAAAATCACATACGGTCGTTTTTTCTCGTGAAATGTAAAAAATCGTTTGTTTAACTCTCTACATTCTTCATTTAAAATGCCGTGTATGACTTCAATACCTGCTTCTTGTAATTTTCTAATGCCATTCCCTGCTACTAATGGATTCACATCTAAATTTCCAACAACAACTTTTTTTATTCCTTTGCTAATAATTAAATCAGCACATGGTGGTGTTTTCCCAAAATGGGAACAAGGTTCTAAATTCACATATAATGTAGATTTTTTTAGTAAGGCATCATCTACTTTTTTAATCGCATTTGGTTCGGCATGCTCATTTCCATATGCAGAATGAAAACCTTCTGAAATAATGACGTCGTTATGCACGATGACACATCCAACTAGTGGATTGGGTGCTACATGTCCCATTCCTTTTTTAGCGAGTTCAATGCATCGCAACATATACGTTTCGTGATTTTGCATCTCGTTTTGTTTAATTAAATACCTCAAGAGTTACGCCATCATAACTTGCAAATACCATTGTAGGATGAGAATTTTGATGGTATATATTGCCAAATTTATCAATGGCAATGGCTCCAGCAAAACCATCAATAGATTTTAATTCATTAAATGTTTTTTCAAATGCTTCATCAATTAACATACCATCTGTAACGCGGGTTACAATTTTTGTCGCAATGGCTGCACTGACAATGTCTTCACCAACACCTGTGCAACTAACACCACAATCATTGGTAGCGTAGTTTCCTGCTGAGGTTGCTGAATCGGATATTCGTCCTGGCATTTCAAAACCTTTGCCACCTGTGGAGGTTGCTGCTGCAATATTTCCATGAGCATCAAGTGCAACACAGCCAACGGTGCCTATTCCTTTACTCGCCACTTTTTCTTCGTACTCTTTTCTTCGTTGAGGAATTTCGGTGCTACACTTTTCAAAACCGTTATGTCTTGCAAAGTGTGTCGCGCCACTTCCGCCTAAAACTCGATCATCGTAGGTAAATAATTTTTCAGCCACTCTAATTGGATTTTTTGTATCCTCAATATTGATCACACCGCTAAAGCGTTTGGTTAATCCATCCATGAGCGATGCACTCATTCTTATTTTTCCGTCACTTTGAATTTGTGAACCAATGCCCGCATTAAATAATTCGTCATTTTCTAAAAGCTCAACCGCATATACAATGGTTTGTAAGGCTGTATGAGTTTTCAGGTAATCGTATGATGCTTCAGCAATGCGAGACAAAGCTTGTTGTTTGGCTAGTTTAGTTTCGGCTGATTGCGATGATTCGCTAAAGAAACCACCGTGAATAATTATTTTCATGAAAGTAAAATTTTAAATATAAAAATCAGATAAAGTATAAATTTAGTAAAAAAACATAAGCTTTTTTTGTTTCGGCAAATGTTAAAAATTAACCGATTGTCTTATTTTAATTAACTTTGTTTTTGTATGAAAACTGAGATCTCAAATAATTATATATTGAAATTCTGGTTATTTATTTTTTTCTCTTTCCCACTAATATTAAAGTGTCAAAATATTCAGTTTATTGAAGCGCTCAATTATAAGCAGTCTACAAATATTAATGGTCTTTCCAACAATCCATATACATTAATTACTTCTTGCTTTTTTAATAAAACCATCAATGATGAAATTATCTGGGGTAGTTCTCGAGTAAGTGACAACTATCATTTTACAATGTTAGATACTAAGGAATATAAAATAACTGATTTAAATATTGATTTCAATGCGTTTAAAAATAAGATACCCAAAAGAGATTATGAGCAATTAATGTTTTATGGATTTTCTTCAGTGATAAAAACAAAATTATTTGTAGCCATAACCGTTGGTAATGTTATTTTCTTTTTTAAGAAAGACGGTAGCTCTTTAAGTTATATTAGAACAGAGTATATTGAGGAGTCGATTGAGTTTAGTAATTGCTTTGCTAATACTGATTCTACATTGATTTTATTAGATTATAGAGCAACCTATGAAGGCGAAGCAAAAATAAAAGCGTTTTCATATAATTTTAGAACATCTTATATAAATCAAGTGTTTGAACAACCTATGTCATCAAATTCAGCATGCTTCGATCGCACTAGTACCCGTTTTTATGATTCGAATAAACATTATTTTTTAATTACTGATAATTTAGAGTATAAAATTTATTTATTCGACAACATAGGTAATGAATTGTTTGGCTATGAAAAACCCTTAAGCATTTCAGAATTAAGTAAGCGTCTATTAAATCCATCAAAAAAATTGACAGGTGGGTTTGATTCCATCGTAAATGAATTAAAATTAACGTCGAGGATTTTGAATACACAGTTTTTAAATGATTCAGACATCATAGTAAGTTATTGTGTAAAGCCAGTGATAGAAAAAAACGGTATTTCAATAAAAAACTCTATGATAGATTTGTTAACCATAAGAAAGGATAAGATTGTGTTAAAAAAAACTTATGATGACACTTATTTATATGAACAGTTAGAGTTTAAGAAGACGGGTAGAATAAATCAATCCATGTTTAATCCATCTGTAAGAAATAGTTTATTTTACTTTTTTTCAGGTAATTTTTTAATAAATTTTGATTTTAAACAAATGATACCAAAATCAAATACAACATTCTCAAAATTTATAAGAAAAGCCAAATTTTCTGTTTTAAGTTTAAAAAGTAATTTAGTTTTTAGTGTGTATGAGTTTAAGTATTAAATTAATTTCTCTTTATTTAAGCCTATTTTTTTCAATGGACACAGAATATAATTATATTTTAATTTGTACGCCAAGAAATTGTTCACCTTGCATAGTTACTGCCGACGACTACTTTTATAAGCATCATACACAGTATCTACTTGTAAATTTGTATGAAAGCAAGGCTGATAAATTGTATACCAAACAAACAATGATTGATTTTTTAAAAGACTCGAAAGCTAAGAAAGTAAAAAGTATGAAAAATTATTTTTCGTTTGGTTCCTATTATTTTACTGTAAAGAATAATGGGCCTTTTGTAATTAAATACTCTAGTTTGGATACGCTCATTTTTAATTCAGTTAACATCGATAATCTTAATATTTAAAAATTTTAAATAAATAACGAAACAATAGCAAACACAGCGAATAAAACACTTGCTATACCATTTGTAGTAAAAAAGGCTAAGTTAATTTTCGATAAATCGGTTGGTTTTACAAGGGTATGTTGAAATATGATTAATCCGCTAAATCCTGCAACACCAATCCAATACAACACCTGTAATTGTCCGTATAAACCAGCAGATACAACACAAGCTATTGAACAAATATGTAAAAGTCTTGAAAACAATAAAGCGTTCTTAGTTCCTAATAAAACTGGAATGGATTTTAATTTATTTTCTTTATCAAAAGCTTCATCTTGCAAAGCATACATAATATCAAAACCACTTACCCAAAAAAGTACTGTAAAAGAAAATAATAAGGGCAGCCAATTAAAAACACCTGTTACCGCTAAATAGGCTCCAATTGGCGCAAGAGCCAACCCAACACCTAATACTAAATGACACAAAGGAGTGAAGCGTTTGGTGTAGCTGTAAAACAAAACTACAAACAACGCCACTGGCGATAAATAAAAACAAATGGAATTAATAAAATACGTTGACACGATAAATAAAAGCGAGTTGATGATAACAAAGCTTAAGGCGTGTTTGGCATGTATCGTGCCAGCTGGAATTTCTCTTACTGCTGTTCTCGGATTTAATTTATCAAAATGCCTATCAATGTATCGGTTAAATGCCATGGCAGCACTTCGGGCAAACACCATACATAATACAACTAAAACAAATAATTTGAGTTCAAATGGTTTATTTGTTTTAAGAGCCAAGGCAAAACCAATCATGGCAAAGGGCAAGGCAAAAATAGTATGACTAAATTTTACTAAAGAAAGGTAATGTTTGATTTTATCCATTAGTGTTTAATAATTAATACTAATAAAAAAATAACTGGAATCGAACTCAGCAACATACCAATATATCCGATGCTGAATGAGTGTTTAGTGATTTCATATTTTGCATTTAAATAAATATGAATCGTTGAAAAAATAAATCCTAAAATTGAAAATGCGAGAGCGAAAAATAAATAAAAAGGATTGAATAAGCATAAGCAGCATAACAATCCTAATATAACCGATAAATATCCTGATGCTTTAAACCAATTCATGTTACAACACGTTATTTGTTTGTTCTTTTATTTTCTCTAATTCATCTTTCATATGCACAACTAATTTCTGCATCTCTGCATCATTTGCTTTAGAACCAATTGTGTTTACTTCTCTTCCAATTTCTTGACCAATAAAATTTAGTTTTCTTCCAGCCCCTGGTTCTTGCATGGTTTTTAAAAAATAATCTATGTGTGTTTGAAGTCTCACTTTTTCTTCATTGATGTCTAATTTTTCGATGTAGTAAATCAGTTCTTGCTCAAAACGATTGTTGTCTATTTTATCTTTTGCCACGCTATCTTCTAATCCTTTTTTGATACGCTCTTTGATGTGTTGTACACGACTCGCATCATGACTTTTAATACTTTCAAGCGCTTTTGAAATGTTTCCAATTCTATCATTGAAATCTTTCTCGATAGATTTCCCTTCATCTATTCTAAAGTTATCTAGTTCTTGAACAGCAGATAGTATCACTTCTTTCATGTCTAACCAATCTTGTTCATTTGGTTCTTTTCGCTCTGATTTTAAAACATCTGGCATTTTTAATACTTGCTTAAATAAGTCGCTTTGTGGCTCATTTAGTTCTTTGGCAAGTTCTTGCAATTTTAAAAAATACACTTTAGCTAGCGCTGTATTAATTTCAACAGGCGTTTCTTGGATTTTATTTTCTACATAAATTGATAAATCGATTTTTCCTCTTTCAAGCAATTTAGATAACTCACTTTTTAGTTCGTATTCTTTGTCTCTAAAAGCGGAAGATAATTTTAAATTTAAATCTAAATTTTTGCTATTGAGTGATCGTATTTCTACGTTTACAGTTTTCGTTGCAAACTCTTTTGAGGCTTTACCAAACCCAGTCATTGATTTTAACATGCCTTAAAAATACGAATATTTTTTATGCTAGATAGGTAGTTTATAGATTTTCTTTTCTTAGTCTAATGGCGTCAGAAAAGCTGATGCTGTATGTTTTTGAATCGAGCCAAGCATAAAAATTAAAAAACTCTAAAGCATTCTTTTCAAAGGAGTTTTTAAACAGCGTAATTAATTCTTTTTTCAATAGTTGATAAGGGTCACCTTGTTTGTTTTCTTTTTTTAAGATGGCAATTTTTTTAAAATGATTTAAGAAAATGGCTTCAAACTGATGTTGATTTTTTTGAGTGTTAAAAAATCGAAGCGTTGATTTATAAATATAATGTAATAAATCATCGTTCCCAATTTCAAAGTGAACAATCAAGTAAATGAGTTTTGAAATGCGAACAATATCTTGTCTTAAATTTTCATAATTCTGATTGATGATTTTATTTAACCAGTGTAACGATTTATTAAATTCGCCAATCCCAAAATACACCATTGCAATGGCATGATAAATACGCAACAAGTCTTCATTATTTATTTTAGAATCGTATTTATCAAGATTTTCTATAACTAATGGAATTAATTTTTTTGCTTGATCATGCTCTCCGATGTAACAATAGAGAAGCATTTCGGTGATATACGATTGAGAGAAAATATTTATCTGTAAATCTGTGGCTTTAAACATTTTATTCAGCGACAATGATTTTAGCTTTTCTATCAGTTTAAATCCATTGCTGTATTGTTGATTAATCGCGTAATATCGAATTAAAGAACCGTGTGATAATATGTAATAGTTTGGCATTTCTGAAATAATTTCTGGATTATTTTCCATTTCAATAATTAGGTCAGAAAATAGTTTATACACCTCATCCATTTTATTTAATAAGCGATTGCAGGAACCAATGGTGTATAAATAGATGATTTTAGATTTGTTGGATAAGATGGTTTTATTGGCAGCTAATTTTTTCGTGTCAGTGAGTAATTGTTTTATATCATTGATGTCTGATGTTTCAATAGCAGTTGTTATTTTAGATGATATCGCGTTTAGTTTTGCTAATTGGATATCAAATGCAGCGCAATTTTCTATTTTTAAAAATATAGTATTTTCTTCCTTAATCAATTCATCAACGGTTTTATAATTGATGTCTCCGTAATAGGCTTCCATGTCAATCAAACTTTTTTCGAGTTCGATGATATCTAATAAACTATAAAACAGTTCATGGTCGTTTGCTTTCTTTTTAATGATGCTTAATTGTTTTCGGGATTGTTTATAGAGCGATTTATTAAAAAGAATTTGAATGTTTTTAATTTCTTCATCCACTTGAGCGCTGATGCTATTTTCATAACGGTAATGTCTCAAACTCTTTAAAACGTGATGTAAGAGTTGATTTTTTTCTGATGCTAAATGTTGAATAAATACCTCGTGTTTAAAATATTTTTTTACTTCTTCTTCATCATAATCGTCTTGACTTTTTATATAATTATAGAGTTTAATATAATTTTTTTCGCCTTGTTGTATTGATGAACTATTTTTAAAATGAAGCTCTTCATCAGGCGTCAAAGATTTAATTAAATCGTAAAGTTGATTGCTTGCTTTCATTTGTAATTTAAAATTAGTTTAAACACGCTTTTTTGTATTTTTCACTCACGAGTTGACTCATTTTTTTACCAGTTAATTTAGAATCAATGTAACATTCGATTTCGAAATAATAGTTAACGTTATGTTCATGAGAATCTTTCATCACTTCTTTTAAATCCTTTTTCAATGATTTAAAAATCACAAGTTCTGTTTCTTTTTTATTTAGTTTAATATCAGAAAGTTTTTCATAATAATGGAGCAATAAATTTTCTGTTTTGAAGTGTGAAACTTGCTGACTTTTATTTTGCTTTAGTGTTTGAATAATATAATTGAGTTGCTTGAAATTACCAAGTTCGTAATTCAACCCGATGTTTAATAGTTTCGCAAATGTTTGTATATCTTCTCTTAACAACTTATTACTTTGATTTAATACGCGAGCCATGTATATATTGGCTTTTTTATAGTCATGAAAATAAAAATACATGATGCCAATGATGTAGTCAAAAACAATGCCTTCTTCGCTATTTATTTTTTCTTTATAGGTTTTTAAAACAGCTTCAATTTCCTGAACTGTTTTTTCAGCTTCCTTAAAATTACCAGTATTGGTATAAATAGTTAGTTGTGCATTTAAAACGTGAGCTTTTATTTTAAGCTGCAACTCTGTTGTATTAAATGCTTGGAGACTTGCTTTTTTTTGTAAAATGTCAATTCGTTGTTGGCAGGTTTTGAATTTATGTTCTTCGAATGCAATATTGATTAAATTATTTAACGTAGTGATATACCGATTCGGCATTTCTTCTATTAAATTTGGATGCGCATCCATTAACTCTAATAGCAATTGACATTCCGTTTCTCTGCTTTCATTATCTTGACACCTGCAAAATAAGATGGAACGGCAATGACGATAAATAATAAGTGCTTTATTGCTAAGAATTAATTTTTCGTTTTTCAGAAGATGAGAGTTTAAAAATGCGGCAATCGCTTTCAAATCCTGTTGTGTTTTTGCTTTATTTTTTTGACGGGTATTTAAATTAATTTTTGAAAATAATAACGCGTATTCACCAAAGTTTTTTGCTTTAGCAATCACAATTTCTTCTTCTTTAATTAAATTTTCTAAGGTATTATTTCGGATATTAAATTGATTCTCAACAGTAATCAACATCTTTTCAAGCCCAATTAATTCGAGTACAGAATGAAATCGTTCATAAGCATAAGCGTCTTGTTTTTGTTTGTTCAGGATCTTTCTACATTGCTTGTATTGAGCCTTATCAAATAGATTTAAAATATTAGTAATCTCATCCCGGATTAAAAAAGAGGCGTTGTTTCCAGCATAAAACAATCGCAATGTTTTTAGTATGAAATCATATAATGTTTCTGAATATCCCTTTTTTTTATACCGTTCAGCCGTATAGTCTACATCACTTTCAATATCATCAAAAAATGAAATGATTTCTACTGGCAATTTATTGGCCGCCGCATGTAGTTTTAAGAATCGTTTTTCTGATTTAGATAAGGATTTAACTAAATCATATAAATCTTTATTTGATATGAGGTTCATATAGGAATTAAATTTATACTTTTTATTATTGTAATCCTAAAAAATGAAACCATAAGTCTTAATTTTTTTTATCTTTAAATAAAATATGTTAAAATGAATCGTTACACCATTGTTTTTTTATTTCTGTTCATAATTTCAAGTCTGTCTATTGCGCAAATCAATACATGTCAATCTTTTAAAAGTGCTTCAGCATCAGCCACTCCAATATATTTTTCGCCCGAAAATTTGCGAAGTGATACCATGGATGTTTTAAAATACACCATTAATTTGGATATCACAGATTTCGTTGGACAAAAAATTAAAGGGTATACCATCGTTACATTCACTCCAAAAATTAACGGCCAATCTATTTTAAAATTAGATTTATTAAAAATGACAATCGATAGCGTATCACTGGGAACTTCTTTATTAACCTATGGATATAATGACACTTTATTAAAAATAAATCTTCCAACTAGTTATAATATTTCTGACACTGGCCAGGTTATTGTCTATTATCATGGTACTCCACAAGGTGATCCTGCTGGTTGGGGAGGCTTTTCGTTTAATGGAAATTACGCGTATAATTTGGGAGTTGGTTTTGGTGCCAAACCGCATAATTATGGAAGAGTTTGGTTTCCTTGTTTTGATAATTTTGTTGAAAAATCTCAATACGAGTTTCATATCGTTACGGACACATCTAAAACATCTTTCTGCAACGGACAACTTATTTCAGATGTTAAAGTTGGTAGCAAACGAACACGTCATTGGAAAATGCTTAAAGAAATACCTTCTTATTTAGCTTCAGTGGCTGTTGCAGACTATACCCAAGTCAATTGGAATATCATGGGGGCTCTAGGAAATATCCCCGTTGTTTTAGCTGCACGTAAAACCGATACGACGGCCTTAAAAAATGGATTCCTACATTTACCAGATGCTGTCTTAGGTTTCGAAAATTATTATGGTCCTTACGTTTGGAATCGAATTGGGTATTGTTTGGTTCCTTTTTCGAGTGGCGCTATGGAGCACGCTACAAACATTGCTTATCCACAAGCAGCAACATCGATTGCCTATGAATCTCAACTGATGGCACATGAATTATCTCATCATTGGTGGGGCGATTTAATGACATGTGAAACGCAAGAAGACATGTGGTTGAATGAAGGATTAGCAAGTTACAGCGAACGATTATTTTTGGAATGGACATATAATTATGCTAAATATCTAGCTGAAGTAAAAACCGTTCATGATGGCTTATTAAAGTTTGCTCATCTCGATGAAAAAGGATTTAGAGCCATTTCTGGCGTGCCTCATCAATACACTTATGGAGATCATGTTTATAAAAAAGGCTCGGATGTGGCTCATACATTAAGAGCTTACATGGGTGATGCAGCTTTTTTTACCGGCTTAAAATATGTGCTGAATCAAAAAGCCTATAAGAATATGAACAGTTTAGAATTTAGAGATTTACTTCAAGTATCTTCAAGTCAAAATTTAGTTCCTTTTTTTGATAACTGGGTGATGAATGGAGGCTGGCCTCATTTCTCGATCGACTCTGTAAAAACTTCAGGTGTATCAGCGCCGTATACAAATGTAGTTTATGTCAAACAAAAATTATTTGGAGCTCCTTCGTTATATACTGGTGTACCTTTAGAAATTACTTGTTTAAATTCTAATTGGACAAAAGAATTAAAAACAATTACGATGAGCGGAGCATCAAGTGCCTTTAGTTTTACCACAGCAAATAAACCTGTTTATGTAGGAATAAACAACGAGTCTAAAATTAGCGATGCTATTTCGTCAGAATATAAAACAATAAAAACAAATGCAACGATTAACTATACCTTAGCAAGAGCAATTTTTATAGTCTCAAATAAAGGAATTGACTCTTCATTTATAAGAGTAGAACATAATTTTGCAAAACCTGATCCATTTAAGTTTAACGCTTATAATTTTAGATTAAGTTCACAACACTATTGGAAGATTGATGGCATTTTATCAAATGGATTTGTCAGTAAAGTACGTTTGAATTATGATGGGAATAAAAACACAACAGGTAATAGTTATATAGATACCTGTTTAACTGTGACCAATGGTGATAGTATTATTTTATTATACAGAAAGCATGCAGGTGATGATTGGAAAGAAGTAAAGCATTACACAAAGTTTAAACTAACTGCCAGAACGGGCTTTTTTACAGTTGATACCATGAAACTAGGTGAGTATGTTTTCGCGAATGGTAAAAGTAATGTATTGATTGGTTTATCCGAACAAGCAAATAAACACGACGTGTTGCATATTTTTCCAAACCCAACATCACAATTAGTAAATGTGAATATTGACAATTTTAATCGTTCGTTGGGAACTAGCATTGAAATTTATGACATGGAGGGAAAATTAATAAAACAACTAAAAAATATTGAGTCTCAAAATACAATTGATGTTTCCATGTTTTCGAAAGGATCTTTTATTTTATCATTAAAAAATAAAAAAGGGGAAATTGACAGTAAAGTTTTTGTTGTTGAATAGTCTAAAAATGATTTAGTATTTCTTTACAAATAAACTCAGCAGTTTTTCCGTCGCCATATATATCAGGAAATTGCATATTAGATTTCGAGATTAATGTGTTGAACGCTTCAATTATTTTTTGCTCGTCGGCATCAGCAATAATAGCCGTTCCGCAGTTTACTAATTCTACCCACTCAGTTTCTGGTCTTAAAATAACGCATGGCTTTTTAAAATAAAATGCTTCTTTTTGAACGCCTCCACTATCAGTAATAACAATACTACAATGTTTTTCTAAAGCAATCATTTCTATGAAAGAAACTGGCTTGATAATTTTGAAATGCGTATTTGATTTTATCTTTTGATATAATTCTTGATTTAAATTTTGTTCTAACAATTTTTCTGTTCGAGGGTGAAGTGGCAATAGCACATCTACTGAATTATTTTCAATAATCTTATAAAGAGCATTAAACAAGGCGTTTAACCTAACAGGTTCATCTGTATTATTGTTTCGGTGAATGGTTGCTAAAATAAACTTCCCTTTTTCTAAATCGTTGTCTTGAATAATAGTGGTATTTGTTTCAGCAAATTCACTAAAAAATAAACTGTTATCATACATCACATCTCCACTATGATAAATTTTAGGATTATTAGCATGATATGGTATTTGAGCATCAGGCTGAAAACCTTCGCGTATTAAATTTTCAAATCCTGTTTGAGTTGGAGAAAATAATAATGTAGATACATGGTCACACATGATACGATTTACCTCTTCAGGCATTGATTTATTAAAAGAACGTAAACCAGCTTCTATGTGAATAATAGGAACGTGAATTTTACTTGCAGCAATAGCACCCGCAAGTGTAGAATTGGTATCTCCATATAAAACAATTGCATTTGGTTTTTCATTCAATAAAATTTCTTCAATGCCTGAAATCATGATTGCTGTTTGTTTTCCATGACTACCACTTCCAACATTTAAGTTATAATTTGGGGCAGGTATTCCCAGTTCATCAAAAAATACTTGACTCATATTTTCATCATAATGTTGCCCAGTATGCACAATTATTTCAGTAATAGATGTGGAGAAATGTTTTTTAATAGCTCTACTTAATGCAGCAGATTTAATAATTTGTGGTCTTGCCCCAATGATAGTTACAATTTTTTTCATGCTTGTTGAGTTAATCCTATTACAGTTATAATATTCCTTCGTCGGCAAAACTAAAATAAGCTTGGTCGCCGATAATAATATGGTCTTGTAAAATGATGTCTAAATATAACGATACTTCTTTTATTTTTTTTGTTAAACTAATATCTTGCTGACTTGGTTGTAAATTTCCAGAAGGATGGTTGTGTGCTAAAATGATAGCACTTGCAAGGCATTCAATTCCCGGCTTCATAATCAGCTTAGTATCAACAACTGTTCCGCTGACGCCACCTTTACTAATGCATTCTAATTTAATAACAGAGTTATTCCGGCTTAAATAGATAACCCAAAATTCTTCATGTGGTAAATCAGATAATTTTGATTTTAATAATTTATATGCAATTGCCGAACTGTTTACTTTTATTTTTTCGTCAACACCCTCATCCGTTCGTCTTCTTCCAATTTCTAATGCCGCTAAGATGCTTACCGCTTTTGCTTCACCTACTCCTTTAAATTTTTTTAAATCGTTGAGTTGTAATTTAGCTAATTGATTAATCGAATTATGATTGTCATTTAAAATGCGTTGAGCAAGTTGAATCGCCGTTTCTTCTTTATTCCCAGATGATAATAAAATGGCTAGTAATTCAGCATCAGATAACGATTGCCTACCTTTTAAAACTAATTTTTCGCGAGGCCTATCATCTTCAGCCAATGCTTTAATAGTTAAATGGGTATGTTCTGATGGTTTCAATACCCTATAAAATTAAAATATTTTAATAGATTATAAAATAATACTTTTGTATTTATGAAGTTTAAATCATCTATTGAAATTTTAAAGCACAAAGAGTTTAGGTGGTTTGTGTTGGCCCGGTTTTTTTTAACCTTAGCTATTCAGATGCAGTTTAGCACAATTTATTTACAAATTTATTATGAGTTTACTAAAGATGAATTGATGCTTGGTTTAATAGGTCTTACGGAAGCTTTGCCGTTTATTGTCACTTCTTTTTTTTCAGGTCACTTGGCTGATATAATGAATCGTAAGAAGATATTATTATTGGGATGCTTTGCGTTATTATTAGGTTCATTATTCTTATTTGCATTTAGTAGTTCAATTTTTCCTTTTTTATTGGGTTTTGGATTAGTTCCTTTGTTTGTGGTGGTATTTATATTTGGCATTACACGTTCTTTTTTAGCTGTGAGTACAACACCTTTCATGAGTCAAATTGTTCCTCGCGACATGTATACACAATCTGCTACATGGAATAGTACAGCATGGCATTTAGGATCCATTTTAGGCCCTGTTTTAGCTGGTGTTTTATATGGTTATAGCAATTCGTTTCATGCAAATTGGTGTTACGCCGTAACGTGTGTATTGTTTTTATTGGCATTCTTATTTTATAGTTTAATTGCATCCAAACCTATACCTGTAAAAACTAAATTGGAAACATTTACAGAAAGCATGAGTGTGGGCATCAAATTTGTTTTTAAAAACAAATTAGTATTGAGTGCTTTGTCGTTAGATTTATTTGCTGTTTTGTTTGGAGGAGCAGTGGCTTTAATTCCTGCATTTACAGATAAAATTTTACACCTCGGTCCTGAATCTTATGGTTTATTACGCACAGCTCCTGCATTTGGTGCGGTTTTAATGGCTTTGTATTTAGCAGTAAAACCTCCAGGAAAAAAGGCAGGAATCAGTTTGTTAGTTTCTGTAGCAGCCTTTGGGATTTTCACTATTTTATTTGCTTTATCTACTAATTATTGGTTAGCTTTTGCAATGCTTTTGTTTACTGGCGCATTCGATAATATTAGTGTTGTTATTCGTCATAGTATTTTACAACTTTCTACTCCTGATGAAATGAGAGGAAGAGTCGCAGCTGTTAACAGTATTTTTATTGGAAGTAGCAACGAAATCGGTGCCTTTGAAAGTGGTGTGGCCGCTAGGCTATTAGGCTTAGTTCCTTCAATTGTGTTTGGCGGAGCCATGACAATTTTAGTGGTGTTGGGGATTCATAAAATAAATCCAAAACTTGAAAAATTAGATTTAACGAAATTAGAATAATGTCTGACGCATTCAATGAAATAAAAAATTTGTTAGATGAAAAATATGTTCAGTTCAACAATACCGCGTTTATTGAAACAGATCCTATTTCAATTCCTCATCAGTTTTCTAAAAAAGAAGACATTGAGATTTCAGCATTTTTAATGGCGACCATTGCTTGGGGCAATCGCACGTCTATTATTAATAATGGAAATAAGTTGATGGATTTAATGAATCAAGCTCCTCACGATTTTATTTTAAATTTTTCAAAAAAAGATGAAGTCCGTTTTCAAAATTTTGTTCACCGCACATTTAACTCAAACGATTGTTTGTTTTTTCTAAAATCGTTAAAACATTTATATCAACATCACGGCGGTTTAGAGTATGCATTCTCTCATCAAAATAAAAAAAGTGAAAATGTAAAATTAGCTATTTCAAACTTCAGAACTCTTTTTTTATCCTTACCACATGTGTCTCGCATCGAAAAGCATGTGTCTAATCCTTTAAGTAATTCAAGTGCAAAACGCTTGTGCATGTTTTTAAGATGGATGGTGCGTAACGACAAACATGGTGTTGATTTTGGTATCTGGAAATCAATTTCATCAAGTCAATTGTGTTTGCCTTTGGATGTGCACACTGGAAACGTGAGTCGTAAATTAGGTTTGTTAACTCGTAAACAAAATGATTGGAAATCTGTTGAAGAGATAACAAATGTACTGAAGCAGTTTGACAAGAAAGATCCTATCAAATACGATTTTTCGTTATTTGGATTAGGGGCTTTTGAAGCCTTTTAAAGTCTAAATTTGCATTCATCATATTCATTTAATGCTTAAATTTACGCCATCATGGAAACCATAAAATTAAACACAATAGAAGAAGCGCTTACTGACATTAAAAACGGTAAAGTAGTAATAGTAGTTGATGATGAAGATAGAGAAAATGAAGGTGACTTCATTACTGCCGCTCGAAATGTAACACCTGAGGTTATTAATTTTATGGCAACTCATGGTCGTGGTTTAATCTGTGCTGCTGTTACCGAAGAACAAGCGAAAAATTTGCAACTTGAAATGATGGTTTCTAATAACACGGCTACTATGGAAACCGCATTTACGGTTTCAATTGATTTATTAGGGCATGGCTGTACAACTGGCATTTCCGCATCAGATCGATCTAAAACAGTATTAGCTATGATTGATCCATCGATGAAAGCTTCTGATTTTGGTCGTCCTGGACATATTTTCCCATTAAAAGCAAAGCAAGGGGGCGTGTTGCGCAGAACTGGACATACAGAAGCTACAATTGATTTAGCGCGTTTAGCTGGTTTTGAGCCATGTGGCGCCTTAGTTGAAATTATGAATGAGGATGGAACGATGGCTCGTTTACCTGATTTAGTAAAGATTGCAGAACGTTTTGATTTAAAAATCATTACCATCAAAGATTTAATTGCGTATCGATTAGCAAAAGAAAGTATTGTAACGCGTCAAGTAGAAGTTGATATGCCAACTGTTTGGGGCGATTTTAAATTGATTGCATATAAAGTTGAAACCAATGGACAAGAACACATGGCTTTAATTAAAGGCACATGGGAAAAAGATGAACCTGTTTTAGTGCGCGTGCATTCATCATGTGTAACTGGAGATATATTTGGGTCTTGTCGTTGCGATTGCGGCCCTCAATTGCACCAAGCGATGGAACAAATTGAAAAAGCGGGGAAAGGTGTTGTTGTATATATGAATCAAGAAGGCCGTGGTATTGGCTTGTTAAATAAATTAAAAGCTTACAAATTGCAAGAAAACGGAAGAGACACCGTTGAAGCCAATTTGGAATTAGGATTTAAAATGGACGAGCGCGATTATGGAGTAGGTGCACAAATATTAAGAGATTTAGGATTAAGTAAAATCAAATTGTTATCTAATAATCCAGTTAAGCGTGTGGGTTTAATGGGTTATGGTTTAGAAATTGTAGAGAGTTTGCCAATTGTTATTCCTTCTAATAAGCATAACGAAAAATATTTGCAAACTAAAAAAGATAAAATGGGACATAGCTTCTAGTTGTTGAATATGGAACCAAATTATCGCGATGGCGAACTTTTATTAATTAATAAACCATACACGTGGTCTTCGTTTCAAGCGGTTAACAAATTGAAACACGCATTAAAAAAACATCCATCACTTTTATTAGATGACAAATTTGTTCATTTAAAAATTGGACATGCAGGCACCTTAGATCCTTTAGCAACAGGTTTATTAATTATTTGTACTGGAAAAAAAACGAAAGACATTTCTCAGTTTCAAGATTTGCCAAAAGAATATACAGGTACTTTTTTTATTGGTGCAACCACACCTTGTTTTGATATGGAAAAAGAAGTTGATTTTACGTTTCCTACAGAACATATTACGGAAGATTTAATTTATCAAACAGCAAAATTATTTATTGGTAAGCAACAACAAGTGCCACCTATGTTTAGTGCTATAAAAGTGGATGGTAAACGCGTGTATGAATTAGCTAGACTTGGTAAAGAAATAGAATTAAAATCGCGTGACATTGAAATTTTAAATTTTGAAATCACTACTTGTAACCTACCACATGTTGGATTTAAAATTAATTGCACAAAAGGAACTTACATTAGAAGCATTGCCCGTGATTTTGGTTTAGCACTTAATAGTGGCGCTTATTTAACCGAATTGTGCAGAACAAAAATTGGCAATTTTAGTATTGAACACGCTAAAACGCCAGAAGAATTTATAGCAGAACATTCATCATAAACTAAATTAAAACGAACACCTCTGATTTACACGTTGTATCTTGGATTTAATCAAACATAATCACAAAGCTCAAGCTCTTAAAAAAGAGAACAGGATTTTTTTTGACAAACTCAAGCGATTAACCTATAGAAATTTAGACACCTATTTTCAAGAAGTGCATGAAGAGGTGTTTGAAAAGACAGATTGTTTATCGTGTGCTAATTGCTGTAAAACAACATCGCCTATTTTTTATAACCGAGATATAGAGCGTTTAGCCAAGCATTTCAAAATTAAACCTGGAGATTTTATTGAACGCTATTTAAAAATAGATGAAGATAAAGATTATGTTTTGCGCCAAGCACCTTGCCCATTTTTAGGCACAGATAATTATTGTTCAGTATATGAAAATCGACCCAATGCTTGCAGAGAATACCCGCATACAGATAGAAAAAAAATTTCTCAATTATTAGATTTAACTTACAAAAACACATTTGTGTGTCCTGCAGTTTTAGAAATTACAGAGCAATTGAAAAAAATAAAATTTTAAATTATCGTTTTCCAAGCGAGTTTAACCCTTCAATGGCTGGCTCGTAATTCGGCTTTAATTGCAAGCACATCGAAAAATCAGCGTAAGCATTATTTTTATCTTTCAATTGTTGGTAGCAAACGCCTCTAGCATAATAAGCTTCTGCATATTTTGGATCAGCTTGTATGGCTTGACTAAAATAATCTAATGCTTTTTTTGCATCATTTTTTTGATCAAGTGTAATTGCACCTAAGTTGTATAACGAATTTTTATGTAAAGAATTTATTTTTAAAATGGCCAAATAAATTTGTGTGGCTTCATCCATTTTATTCAAATCCTGAAGTAATTTCGCCTTTGCATAAAGAGCCACATCACTTGTTGGATTAATGGCTAAGGCATTGTTATAATATTCTAATGCAATCAAATTTTTTCTATTTGCGTAAATTAAACCTAAATCTAAGAAGGCACCAAAGTTTTTATTGTCTTGTTCAATAGCTGTTTCAAGACTTGATACAGCTTTTGCAGTGTCTCCCGTTTCTTTATAAATACTTCCTTTCAGGTAATAAGCTTTTGCTAAATTTTGATTAATTTTTAAAGCAGCATTTATTTTTGAAAAGGCTAATTCGTATTGTTTGACAAAGTATAATAATTCACCAAGCTTTAATAGAGCTTCAGTATTTTTTGGAAATTTAATGACGATGTTATCAAGTACTTCTTTAGCTCGTCGGGTTTCGTTAGCAGCAAAAAAAACATCTGCTTCGAGTAAATAAGAGTTCGCGTTCGTGCTATCAATTCGAATAGAACGTTTAACGTCATTCATAGCCTCTTCATTTTGTTTATATTTTAAATAGATGGAAGCGCGTTCATTGTATAATAATGGATCGTTTGGATCTTCTAATATTTTTTTATTGACAGCTTCAAGCTCTGGTGCATGAATTAGTTTTGAAAGAGAATCAGAGTGAGCGATTTCTTTTTTAACGTCATCGATAGGTTGATTACATGCAAAAAACAATAATGAAACACAGGCTATTAAGAAAAATCTAATCATATTATTTATTATAAATCGTTTGCATTGGCTATTAATTCAGCAACATCAAGTACTTTAGTTTGTTCTTCCTTGTTGAAATGTTTTACACCGTCAGTCATCATCGTATTACAAAAAGGGCATCCTACAGCAATTACATCAGGATGTTGTGAAAGAGCTTCTTCAGCACGTTCAACATTTACTTCTTTATTTCCTTTCTCTGCTTCCTTAAACATTTGTGCTCCACCTGCTCCACAGCATAATCCATTCGCTTTGCTTCGTTTCATTTCAACTAATTCAGCATCTAATTTTTGAATCACCTCGCGTGGAGCTTCATACACATTATTAGCTCTTCCTAAATAACAAGGATCGTGAAATACAATTTTTTTTCCTTTATATTCTCCGCCTTCTACTTTTAATTTTCCTTCATTGATGAGTTGTTGGACTAATTCTGTATGGTGAATCACTTCGTATTTTCCTCCTAACTCTGGGTATTCATTTTTTATGGTATTAAAACAATGCGGACAGCCAGTTACTATTTTCTTTACATCATAACCATTTAATATGGTGATATTTTGAAAGGCTTGCATTTGAAATAAAAATTCATTGCCTGCACGTTTTGCAGGATCTCCAGTGCAACTTTCTTCAACGCCTAAGACTGCAAAGTTTGCACCAACGTGGTTTAAAATTTTTACAATCGCCTTTGTTATTTTTTTTGCTCTATCATCAAAACTTCCGCTGCAACCAACCCAAAATAAAATATCTGGTGTTTCTCCCTTTGCAATTTTTTCTTGCATTGTTGGAACATGAATTACTGTATCGCTCATAATCTTTTTTTAAGTTTCTTGAAATTAATTTTCGTTAATCCAGTTTGCTCTATCTGCTGGACTAAATTGCCAAGGCGCGCCATTGTTTTCTAAGTTAGAGAACATGCCATTTAATTCAGTTGGTGCAGAACTTTGCTCTAACACTAATTGTTGACGCATTCCTACTATGATGGACAACGGATCAATATTTATGGGACACTCTTGAACGCAAGCATTACACGTGTTACATGCCCAAATCTCTTCAGATGAAATATAGTCACCTAATAATGTTTTTCCATCGTCAACAAATGTACCTTTGTTAGCATCAATATTTTTTCCTACCTCTACTAATCGATCACGCGTATCCATCATTATTTTTCGAGGCGACAATGTTTTACCTGTTATGTTTTGTGGACAAACAGATGTACATCTTCCGCATTCGGTGCATGAATACGAGTCAAGTAAATTTTTCCAAGTTAAATCTGTGACATCTTTCACGCCAAATTTAATTACTGCATTTGGATCTAAAACAGGTTGATAAGCAGCATCAAAGTTTGGTTTTACAACGTCTGTTACTTCAAATAAATTTGTAAAGTTTCCTTTTGATTTTAAATTACTAAAGTATGTATTTGGAAATGCTAGTATAATGTGTAAATGTTTTGAAAAGGGTAAGTAATTTAAAAATGCAACGACCATACTAAAATGTCCCCACCATCCAATTCGTTCTATCATATGTAGACCAGCATCAGGCATGCTACCATATATTATTGGCCCGATATATTTACTAATTGAAAAATTAAATGTGTTATCATTTAAATCTGTGGCATGTGAAAGTCCTTTAGAATAAAGCACTTCGTCGGCACCATTCATCATAAAAATAAAACAGATTAAAACTATCTCAGCAATTAAGATTAAGTTAGCATCTAATTTTGGCCAACCATTCAACTCGTTTTTTACCAATCGGGGAACTTTCAATAAATTTCTTCTTGCTAAAAATGCAATGGTTCCAATGAATGCTAAAACAGAAAGAATCTCAATAAGACTGACCATGAATGTATAGAAGGAACCTAGTGCTGGCCTAAATGCTCTATGAGATCCAGTTATTCCGTCAAAAATGATTTCAATGAGTTCAATTTGAGTAATGACAAATGCAACGTATAAGAATAAATGTAAAATAGCGGGAATAGGTCGGTTAAACATTTTCTTTTGGCCAAAAGCAACCAATAGCATGGTTTTTATTCGTTCTTTTTTATTATCCTGGATTGAAATATCTTTTCCTAATAAAATATTACGTTTGATTTTTTTTGCATTAACAAAAAAAAATGTTCCTGAAATAATAAAGACAACGGTAAAAATGATTGATGAAATCATGAGTTTTTTTAGGGTTTAATTGGTTTTGTTTTAGGTTGAGGAGATGGTTTATCTTTTCTACCAAAAACAGAAAAATGAATATAACGACTTGGATTCGTCTTTAAATCAATTAATAATTTATCTAAATCAGCACTTGATGCGTTTAAGTGATTGTATAATGAATCATTTTTAAGAAGTTTTCCAATGGTTCCTTTGCCACTATTTATTTGAGTCATTGTAACCCCTAATTCTTTCAACGTTTTATCAGCATTTGTAATGGCACTTTTTAATTCTGATTTAGATAAACTATCCGATAGACTGCTAAAGTTAGTGATGATGTTACTTATTTTTTCTTTGTCATTATCAAGCGCCGTTGCTAAACTATTTAACTTTGTTAGAATGGAAGATAATTTTGATTTTTCAGAAGCCACTAAATCATCCAACTTATAAGCTGTTTTCTCTAAACTTTCAATAGCTTTTTTTATACTTTCAAATGATTTGTTTAAATTATCTCGCGTTCTGTCGTTTAATACAAATTGTACAACTGTCATTACCGAATCAATAGAGGAGATAAGACCTTCTGCCTTATGTTGTAGTGGTGTTAATTGCTTGCTTACCGCTGTTTTCAAACCTTCTTCATTTTCAGCATACAAGGTGTCTCCTGATTTTACAAATTCTGTTTCTTTGCTATACACTATTTCAACTGCCTTTGAACCTAGTAAATCAGAACTTACAGCTTTTGCAATAGAGTGTTTTGGAATATTAATATCTTCAGTTAGCAAAAACTTTACAAGGATGGCATATTCGCCGTTGGCCTGTTTAAATAATGAAATTTTATTAATTTGCCCAACCTTAAAGCCATTTACCAACATGGGATTAGCTTCAATTAATCCGTCAATTTTTGGATACACTGCGTATAGTTCAAATTTTTGACTAAATAAATCTTTTCCTTTTAGGAAATTAAATCCCCAAATAAAAAGTCCGATGGAAGCTGTAATTACAACACCTATTTTAAATTCTTTGGTAATTTTCATATTCATAATCAAGCCCTAAGATACTTATTTTTTCAATAAAATTAAGTGTCTACGATTTCTTTTCATTATCAAATTTCCCTGTTTTTTTATTATATCCAAAAGGACAGTGTTTGCAGCCATTTTTACAACAATAGCCTCTTTTTAAGTGGTACTTTTCGGTAAAAATGATATAGCCTTCAGGGCTAAGATAAAACTCATTGGGGTCTAATTCTTTTTTAAACATAATCTTTACAAAAATAGACAAATAACAATTACCTTTAAAGTCATAAATGGATATACGTAAATTTTATATTGGATGCGCTTTATTTAGTGTAAATTTTTTAATGTCTCAAATTGATTCATTAGAAAAAAAATCACAATCAATCATTCAATTAAACAGTGATACGGCCGTATTGTTTCAGCACAAACGAAAAGATAATAGTAAAGAAACGAATCAGCCCAAGCTAGAAATTGGCGCTTATTTGAGCACATACTATGGTTTATATACCGAAGACGAACAGATTGGTTTTGTTAAACACCCTACTATGGCAGCTAGAAATAATCAGTTTGGATTAAATATGGCTATGATTTCTTTGGCCTATCAATCAAAAACGTTACGAAGCACTCTGTCGCTTCATTATGGCGATATTGCTGAAAGCACTTGGCCCTCAAAATATAATTTAATTCAAGAAGCAAATGCAGGAGTCGAATTAAGAAAAAAATTATGGCTTGATGTTGGCATATTCCGATCACATATTGGTTTAGAAAGCACTCAACCTCGAGAAAATATTACATCGAGCATGAGTTTAGCTAATGTTTATGAACCTTATTTTTTTTCGGGGGCAAAACTCACCTATAACTTAACATCAAAATTAAGTTTACAATTAAATGCGTTTAATAGTTTTTCATCCATAGTAGAAACGAATAAAAATAAATTGATAGGATCTACGATTATTTATGCGCCGAACAAGGCTTTAACATTTACGTATAATTTTATTACTGGTGATGATACTCCAGATAGTTCCAAAATTAAGCGTCAACGATTTTATAATAATTTCTATTTAACCTATCAAAAAAAGAAATGGTCTGTTGGAGCTGAATTTAATTTTGGAGCTCAAAATAATACCAAAAAAGTTGATAGCACTAATCTTTCAAACGCTTTTATGAATAGTAGTTTAGTAGTTGTAAAGCATCAAACATATGAGAAAGTTGGATTTTATGGAAGACTTGAGTGGTTTAGTGATATAGATGAAATGATCAGCGTTGGCTCGAAAATGGGAAAATACACTTGGGGAACTACATGTGGTATCGAATATAAACCATTAAAAAATTTAGCCATGAGTATTGAAGGACGCTATTTAAAATCAGATAAACCGAATTTTATTTATAATAATTCGTTAAGAGATAATAGAATAGAAGGCATTTTTTGCCTAGACGTTTGGTTCTAAAATTTATATGTTGTTAGAATATAATCCTATTATACAGACAATTCATTACAAAGGATGTGATATTTCTGTATTGCGTTTAGATTTAATTCATCCTGAAATATCGGGAAATAAATGGTTTAAATTGAAGTATAATTTACAGCAAGCTAAAGCAGAACATAAAGACACGATACTTACCTTTGGCGGAGCTTATTCTAATCATATTGCAGCAACAGCTTTTGCCTGTAAGTTTGCTGGCATGAAGAGTATAGGTATTATCCGCGGAGAAGAAATTACTGAAGACAATCAAACGCTTGCTTTAGCAAAAAAAAATGGAATGACCATTATTCCTATTAGTAGAGAAGAATATAAACGTAAGCGGGCTGATGACTATTTAAATGAGTTAGCAACAAAGTATCCAACTAGTTATTGTGTGCCTGAAGGTGGCGATAATGAATTAGGAGAAAAAGGATGCGAAGAAATACTAACTAAAGAAACTAATCGATTTAAGACTTTATTTTGTGCTTGTGGAACACAAACGACCTTTAATGGTATCGCTAATTCATTAGATACAAAACAAAAATTAGTTGGAATTAATGTGTTGAAATTTGATGCCACAACCAATAAAAAGAATGCAGTTATTCTTAATAAGTATCATTTTGGTGGGTATGCCAAACACACAGAAGCCTTATTAAATTTTAAATCCTGGTTTGAATGTACATACGATATACCGTTAGATTATATTTACACAGCAAAATTATTTTATGCCGTTTTTGATTTAATTGATAAAGATGAAATGGAAGAAACGGATAAAATTTTAATGATTCATTCGGGTGGTTTGCAAGGAAATAGTGGTTATGAAAAACGTTATAACCTAAATCCTAATCGCCAAGTTAATGATCCTGTTGGATAAACTTGGTTTGCTTCATAACCAGGATAGTTAGCATATTTTTGTGATAATTTAAAAAATCCGAACCCAACTGAAAAGGTATGAGTAAATTTACTACCTCTACTTTTCATCAATCCATTTTGCATTTGAAAAGAAAGATATTCTATACCGCCTAGAGTCATCGCTGTTCCGTATCTTACCTTAGGGCCAAAAAAGTATTTCAAAGCGGGTTTTAATGTATAATAGTAATTTACATCAATACCACTAATAATGCCAACACCTTTTTTTTCTGGGGCCGTAGTGGATGTTGTTGTTGAGGAGCTAGACGAACTTGGTGTAGAATTTGCAAGCATATCATAGGTTAAACTTACTGGGAATAATATGCCAAGAGTTTTATTTGAAGTTAACTTTTCGTAGGAAACAGTAAATCTGCCAGCAAAAATTTGCACCGGGTAAAATCCTAAAATCCCATTTGGAAATTGTTTTTCTTTTTCTTCCCATTCGATTATTCTATTTTCTAAATCTTCTGAATTCGTTGAATTCATAGACGTTTCACCTTCCATTAAAAATGAATTTGACGAACCGAAAATGTAAATTTCACCAGTTTTTAATTCTGCCATGAGGGCATCTTTTTTCAAAATGGTTTGTGTAACGCTGTTAATCGAAGTGTCTTTGTAGGTGATAGAATTTTTTGAAAGTGTAAGTGTTTTACAAATGATGATGGTGTTGTTTTTTAAAAATAATTTATCTTGTGCATGGGTTTGGATGCTTAAAATCAGAAGCAATATAATTGAGCTATATTTTTTTAATGCGACCATTTTTTAAAAGCGATAACCGAAGCAGTATCCCAAATACATTTTTGGGCTGTTACTAAAATTAGTTTTATCACCATTTTTTTCTATCATTTCTAAATTTGTTGAATTGATTTGTTTGCCTATCGAAGCAAAAATTTTAAAATTGAAAAAAGGAGAAATCCTGAATAACCATCCATTAGTTACCATTAGTGCAATTTGGTTGGCGGAGGCACCTGCAAATATTTTTTGATTATTACTCGTATCAATCACTTCTTTGTAATTATAACTCATATATTTTCCCAAAAAGCCCACGAAGTATTGAACTTTTTTTACATTATTTGGCATATAATTTATTCCAAAACCAACATCATAATTTTTTTTTGCATTTACTTTTGTTTCATTGATATACAAGTTAAGTGCGTTCATACGAGAGTTAAAATTGACACTTCCTAAAATGGAAATAGCTAATTTTGATTTAAAAAGTTCGTGATCATAAATAATAGTTGCATCACCATTTGCTAATCCTAAGGCATTGATTGAAATCAAATGGTTATTCATATACCTTAAATTTGTCGTTTTTACTTTGGGCGTTAATTTATTTTTTGATGTTGGTGTAATGGTCGTATTTAAAATTGGCTCCAATGATTTCGGATTGTAATTTAATATTTCACTCGTTCCGTTGGCATATTGAATAAAAATAATGTCTGATTTTGCAATCACATAAGTTGGGCCTTCAGGGTTTGAAAATGTTTTGTATTTAATTTCTTTTGTATTAATTTCTAAAACTTTGCTTTTTAGTTTAGTTCCATAAGTAGTGTAAAGGATGTCTTGAGCAGAACAGATTCCGCATAATCCTATGAAAAAAAATATATAATGTAAATGTTTCATTCCTTTTATAAAAATACGAATATTTGTAAGAATAAAAGTAGAGTTTTCAATGTCGTTTTTTTTCTTTATTTTTTCTTAAATTAGTCTTCTCAAAAAGTAAACATGTTGAAACTTAAAAATTACATTAATGGAGAATTGGTTGAACCTATTTCCAATCAATATATTGATAATTATGACCCTTCACGTGGTTTAGTTTATTCATTAATTCCTGATAGTGATGAGCGTGATGCGGAGCTAGCAATAGAAGCAGCTAATGAAGCATTCAAAACTTGGAGCATAACTCCAAAAGATATTCGTTCAAAATATCTTTTGAAAATTGCCTCTTTAATTGAAGAGAATTTACATGAATTAGCTGTTGCTGAAAGTCTTGATAATGGCAAACCTTTAAGTCTTGCTAAGTCTGTTGATATTCCTAGAGCTGCGGCTAATTTTCATTTTTACGGAACTGGTATTTTACACTATGCTTCTCACGCCCATAGTATGGAAGACACTGCTATTAATTATACCTTACGTCAACCTGTTGGTGTTGCTGGTTGTATTTCTCCTTGGAATTTACCTTTGTATTTATTTTCTTGGAAAATTGCACCTGCCTTAGCTGCTGGTTGTACTGTTGTTGCTAAGCCTTCTGAAATTACACCAATGACAGCTTTTTTACTTTCTGAAATTTGCATTAAAGCTGGTTTACCAAAAGGTGTGTTAAATATTGTTCATGGATTTGGACACAAAGTGGGTAGCGCCATTGTTTCAAGCAAACAAGTTCCTTTAATTTCTTTTACAGGCGGAACAGTTACTGGAGCAAACATCGCAAGTGTGGCCGCGCCTATGTTCAAAAAATTATCGCTAGAGTTAGGGGGGAAAAATCCTAACATCATTTTTGCAGATTGCGATTATGATAAAATGCTTTCTACCACCATGAACTCTTCATTCGCTAATCAAGGACAAATTTGTTTATGTGGTTCACGTATTTTTGTTGAGAAATCTATTTACGAAAAATTCAAAAATGATTTTGTCGCTAAAACTAAAGCAATGGTTATTGGTTCTCCAATGGCTGATTCTACAAGAATTGGAGCTGTTGTTTCAAAATCGCATATGGAAAAAATTCTTTCTTATGTTGAATTGGCAAAACAAGAAGGTGGTAAAGTATTATGCGGTGGAAAACAATTTCAGATGTCGGGTGAATTTGAAAATGGGTATTATTTAGAACCTACAATTATAGAAGGATTAGCCTATAATTGCCGAACTAATCAAGAAGAGATTTTTGGACCCGTTGTAACCATTACTCCATTTGAAACAGAAGAAGAAGTGATGATGTATGCTAATTCAACGCAGTATGGCTTAGCTTCTACTGTATGGACTCAAGATATTACTAAAGCAAATAGAGTAGCTATGAATTTGCATACAGGAATTGTATGGATTAATTGTTGGTTATTGCGTGACTTACGAACGCCATTTGGTGGTGTTAAATCATCAGGTGTTGGTCGTGAAGGTGGTTTCGAGGCTTTAGATTTTTTTACTGAACCAAAAAATGTTTGTATTAAATTAAAATAGAATTACAGAGCTCACAGAAGAATAATTTTCAAGGGCGTTTAATAAAATAAAATTATGTTAGAAAATAAAGAGAGAACAGAATTAACGTCTATTGGAGAATTTGGACTAATAAGTCATTTAACCGAGCACGTTGAAATTTATAATTCGTCGACAGTTAAAGGAATTGGGGATGATGCAGCAATAATAAAATATGACACAGAAAAGCATACCGTTGTTTCAACGGATATGTTGATTGAAGGTGTTCATTTTGATTTAAGCTATGTGCCATTAAAACATTTAGGATATAAAGCCGTATCTGTAAACTTAAGTGACATTTGTGCTATGAATGCAACACCAAAACAAATAACAGTAAGCATTGCAGCATCAAATCGTTTTTCGGTGGAAGCATTAGAAGAACTTTATGAAGGTATTTTATTTGCGTGTCAAAAATATAATATTGATTTAGTTGGTGGCGATACAACTACATCACCAAGCGGTTTAATTATTAGTATTACGGCAATAGGTGAAGCAAATAAAAGGGATATTGTGTATCGAAATGGTGCGAAGGAAAAAGACTTAATTTGCGTAAGTGGTGATTTGGGCGGCGCTTACATGGGGTTACAAATATTGGAAAGAGAAAAGTTTGTGTTCAAAGATAATCCAAACATTCAACCTGATTTAGTTGGAAATGATTACATCCTAGAGCGACAATTAAAACCAGAGCCTCGTGTTGATATTGTTGAATTATTAAAAACATTGCAAGTTACTCCAACAAGTATGATTGACGTGAGTGATGGCTTAGCTTCTGAGATCATTCACATTTGCACACAATCTGAAGTTGGTTGTGAATTGTATGAAGAAAAAATTCCCATTGATCCACAAACATTTGACCGTGCTCGTGAGTTTGATTTAGATCCAACTGTTTGCGCATTGAGTGGCGGAGAGGATTACGAATTGCTATTCACTATACCCATGAGTGATTATGATAAAGTTAAAAACGTTCCTGATTTTACGGTGATAGGCCATATTACGGCTAAATCGAGCGGAACAAATTTAGTTGCAAAAGCAGGCACGTCACATCCAATTACAGCACAAGGTTGGAATTCATTTAAATAAAAATAAAAACATTTAATACTTATTGTATGAACAATTCAATAGAATCTTCTAAAGCTCCTGAACCTGTTGGTTTATATCCGCACGCTCGTCGCGTCGGTAATTTATTATTTTTAAGTGGTGTTGGCCCTCGTGAAAGAGGAACAAAAAAAATTCCCGGTGTCGAGTTGGATGAAAATGGAGCTATTATTTCTTATGATATTGAAACGCAGTGTCACAGTGTTTTTAGAAATATTAAATATATTTTAGAAGACTCTGGAAGTAGTTGGGATAAAATTGTTGACGTTCAAGTTTTTTTAACTAACATGAAAGACGATTTTAAAACGTATAATAAATTATGGGCAGAGTATTTTTCAGAAAATCCTCCTTGTCGAACTACTATTGAAATCAACTGTTTGCCAACACCAATTGCTATTGAATTAAAAGTTATTGCAACAATTGATTAATTGAAAATACAGTAAACTATTAACGTAGTTGACTGATTGCAATAATTTGTATTTTCCGTTCGCTGGCTGCTGAAGGACTATAAACTGAGTTTTTAGTATCTTTTATGTCATCACTTGTTTTGCTAACAGGTAGTTCTCCAATTTCTTCATCAAAGAATTCGATTCTGCCTTCAGCCTCATTACTGTTATTAATGTATTTCACAAAAATACCATCTTTGTATTCTATAAAATAATTTCGCAAACTACTGATGCGACGTTTTGCTAAATTTACATTATAATCAGTACTTGCAAGCGGACTGCAAAAACCCTTCATTGTTATCTTTACTTTTTCATTTCTTTTTAAAACAGATTCCAGTAATGTTGCAAATTTTTCTAAATCTTGCATTCCAACATCTACACTGTCTTCAAAAAAGTTTAAAATTCTATTTTCTGAATATTCTTTTTGTTCACCTTCACTGCCTTTTGTGTATTCTGAAATGTATTTGTTTTTTAATAGCGTGTAATCATCATATGTTTTTTTATAATTCTTTTTTGTGACAATCACTTTTGTTTTTGGCTCAGGCTCATCATTGTGAAAGTAAAGTGTTAATGGACATAATACTTTTAGTTGATTTATGAGTAGTTCGGTTGTGTCAATCGGTTTAATGGGCTCTGTTAAAGGTGGTATCGAAAAAGAATAAATATCATTGCAACAACTTGGTTTGTCTTCAAAAAACGACCCAATACGATTGGATGAAATATAGGCTTTATCTTTTTTTGAGTTAACGCTATAATAGATATCGTTGTAACTACTATTAATTGGATGTCCTAGGTTTTTTGGTTCGGTAAATTCATTTGCTTTAAATTCAGATTTAAAAATATCGAAATTACCTAATCCCTTATGCCATGTGCTACTAAAGTAGAGTGTATTTATTTCATTTACATAAAATGGCGTGATCTCATCTTCTATGGTGTTAATTTTTTTGCCAGCATTTATGGGCTTTCCATAAGTTCCATCTGCGTTTATAAAACTATACCAAATATCCATTCCTCCTTCACCTCCTTGTCGGTTGCTCGAAAACAACAAAATATCCTTGTTATTTAATTTTCCGATGTTTGGTTGACTTGTATTATAACCTTTGCTATTGATTGGCTCTGGCAATTTTTTTAATTCTGTCCATTGATTATTTCTGTAATTAGATTCATAAAGTTCGCATCTGTATTGTGAACTATTTATAGCTTCACAGCGGGTTACCATAATTTTTGTTAAATCATCATTGAAACACGTATTGGCATTATGGATTCCTTCTTTGTTAAATAAGCTATCCAATTCAGCTGCCTTCTGACGTTTATTATTTATTTTTTTGGATGTGTATAGTTTGTTATAGCCAACACCTCTTTCATCTGTTTTAGACTTATCTCGCAATGAAGAAAAATACAAAACGGTATCTACTTCAAATGGAGCGTACTCGCTAACTTCACTATTTACGGCACTATCTAAATGCAAGACATTTGCATCAACTGGGTTTTTCATGATGATTTGAGCTAAGTCACAGGCTTCTATTTCTTGCATTGCTTTTAAACTCATTTGTTTTTTAAAAGGATCTTTTGCGCTTTTATTTTTTTTATAATACTTATCGAAGTATTTTTTTGCCTCTTTGTATTTTCCAGTATTTTTAAAGAGAGTAGCCATGTAAAACGGAACTTCTTTGTAAGTTTTTCCATTATCTTTTTTGTATATTTTTTGATACCAATGCAAGGCTGTTTCGTTGTCGTAATTTAAGCGTGAAGCATCGGCAAATAATAATTGGTATTCAATTTTAGAGGAATCAATTAGTATAATCTGATTGTAAATTTGTGCAGCAGAAGAGTAATCCTTATTCTCATTTGCTTCAAGGCCCTGTTTTAAGAGTTGTTTAATTTGTGATTTGCTTTCGAAATTTAAAAACAAACACATTAAGATAATATAAGGTAGTTTATAATTTAATTTCATACTTACATATATATGGGACAGACCTGCGTTTTAGGAACAAATAATTTTGTTTTTGAATAGATGTATATAAATGACATTTCAAATGCGCCTTTGCCATTTGTGGCGCGTTTAAATTGAGAGTAATTATAATCGTATGAAAACTGAAACCTCATGCTGTTATGTTGAATGCCGACTGTTGATATAAGCGCATCACCTAAGCGTGTTAGTAAACCTGCATTGACAACCGTATTTGTTTTTGGCTCAATAGTCGTATTGTATGATAAGCCAATTAAATTTTCTCTAAATTTTTGTTGCTGGTTAGCGTAATATTCAAACTGTATATTTGAGATATTAGAAAAACTATATTTTAAAACGATTGATTCACTGTGTCTCATACGCAGTTTTATGTTACTTGTATTGTAAAACGAAATGGTTGGTTTATTGATATGATTCATAGCATATCCAATAGTTGCCGAAAAATTGGAGGATATTTTTTTTTGTAAAATAGTTCCTATTCCTAAATCAGCATATGTTTTAGATTGTTTAGGAAACAATTCTCCGTTCGACAATCCAGCATTGTAAGCATCTCCGTCCCATTGTTTATCAAATGATAATTTTGTAAGATCAATACTAATATTACTTATACCTGCTAATACCCCAATTCCAATGACTAAACTTGAATCATTATTAATGGTAAGTTTATGGTTTATTGGAATTTTAAGTTCGTTGATTTTATAGTTTCCATCGCCTGCCACATCATGATTAAAAATAATGCCGATAGCTTCATTTGTTTTTCTGATGAATGATTTTTGTAAATTATAATCTGCACCAAAACTAAATGAATTGTAAGGCACTTGCACGCTTTTCCATTGATTACGATAATTCATAATAAAGCGTCCATCCCCATCAAACATGCCTGTATTTGCTGAATTTAAATTAAGTGGCGACATATTCCAATTTGAGAAATGGATGTCTTGGGCCTCTGTATTTTTACTTAAACTGCAACAGAGCAAGCCTATTAAACAAATAGTTTTATAATGAATAAGGTATGTTTTACTTTTTATATTCATTTTAATTCATCAAGGTGATGTTTCCTTTTTTAAATGATTCTTGACCGTTATTACACTTGAAAGTCATGTAATAACCATATACCCCTTGATCTAATTTTTTTCCTTTATAATAACCATCCCAGCCTTTTTTAATATCGTTGGTTTCAAAAAGTTTTTCTCCCCAACGATCATAAATACTTAAATAAACTTCTGTTATAAAATTACTTCGTATAAATAAAACATCGTTGTTACCATCACCATTCGGTGTAAATGCATTAGGTAAATACACGGTGCTTTCAGAGCAATTGTCGGTTATAAGTTCTATATAAATTGTTTTTAACTCGTGTTTGCAACCATTGGCATCGGTGAAACTTATAAGATATTCGCCTGACTGTGTTAGTTGAAAAATGTATTGATTATTTCCAATGTAAGTGAGGGGTACATTTGGATAAATTGAAACAGTGCCAGTATATGTAAAGCCACTTAATGTAAGTGTTCCTGTTTGACCTAACGTTATCATGCTTGGCACTATTGTAATTGATGATGAGCTATATGAAAATGGAAAAACGGTGACTGTGGTCGTTAAATTACTTTTACAGGTATCAGTTCCTAAAATAGAACTAATGGTAACAGTATAAATAGTTGTTGAACTTACGTAGCAAAGAGGATTTGATATAGTTGGATTGGATAATCCCACAGTTGGTGACCAATTGTAGAGAGCGCCACCACTCGCATTTAACTGCACGGTGTCGGGTTTACATTTAGTTATGCTTGGATTAATTGAAATTGGATTAAAGTTAGTTAAAGTCAAGATTTGTATACTTGTATCTTTGCATCCAAAACTATTTGTAGTAATTAAAGAAACTGAATAGTTTCCAGTTGAACTATAAAAGTGAAGTGGGTTTTGTGAGCTCGCTGTATTACTGTCACCAAAATTCCATTGCCACGCCGTTGGCGAACTAATTGATGCGTCGGTGAAAAAAACATTGTTTTGGCATGCCCCAATGGTGTATGTAAATGCTGAAGTGATTTTCGGATAAACGGTGACGCTTGTTGTTAATGTTTTGATACAGATTTTTCCGAATAAACTAATTTGAGTAATTGTTACCGTATAAATAGTTGTGGCTGTTGCTGTACAAATTGGATTTGGAATAGTTGGATTTGACAAACCAATAGTTGGCTGCCACACACAATTGGTTGCTCCAGTTATAGATAGTGGTATACTTTGGTAACTACATTTTGAGAGAGGCGTATTTATTTTTATAGAATCAACAGGAACTGAAATTAATTTTGTGATAGAGTCTTTACAGCCAAACGTATTTTGAGTAACTAATTTAACGGTATAAGTTCCTGCCGTTAAAAATGAATGTGTTGTATTGATTGTGGTAGATGTAAGTACCGAATTAATATACCATTTTCTTGGAGTGCTGGCTGGAATGGTAGTATTAATAAATGATACATTATTTGAACAAGAGTCTACATTTGCAGTATAGTTAGCAATTGGTTGAGGATGAATAGTAACAACAACTTTTGCTGTATCGTATAAATTATTGCAAATAGACTTTTTTACGTATAAATTAACTGTATATGTTCCGGCAGTTGTAAATGTTTTAGTTGGATTTAATATGATTGATGTAGTATCCGATGCTCCGAAGTCCCATAAGTAAGAATGGCCTGCTGTGCTTGAATTTGTAAAAGTTATTGTTGCAGGTGCACAGCCTGATAACAGACTTGTTGTAATGTTAGCGGTTGCTGTATTTAATTCAAAATCAATTTTAAAAACGCCATTGTTGCAATTTGAACTCATATTTATCCCAGTTGATGAGATTCCCGGATTTAATGGAACATAACTAGGACTAGTATAAGGCCATGCGCCTGGAGTAACAGGAAAATCATCATTCCCACCACAGCCGGCACAAACCGACTGGTAAATAATTCCTCTTTTATCAAATCGGCTGGTGCCTCCATCTACATGTTCTCGGCTTAAAGCTCCACCAAAATAACTTCCAAATAAGAGGCTCGACATATTTGGACCAAGTACCATTAAATAAAAATTGAATCCATCTGTTGACGGCTGAATAGCTGATGCGGTTATTGGCATGCCGGTTGTTGCGGTCCCAAAAATAATATTTCCTCCCCATCCTGATAAATAAATATTTCCTGTACAATCTATAGAAAATGCAGAGGGTGAAATATTAATATTTCCTGAGCTATTGCCAAATATTGTTGAAGCTAGTAAGGTATTGAGTTGTGGATTTAATTTTTGAATAAATTGTTTACTATTTACATTAGAATAGACTCCTGCTGTAACAGGCATGGTTCCTAAAGATTGGCCAAATACATAAGCATTTTGGTTATTATCTAATTGAACAAAATAACTTTGATCGTAGTCGTTAGTTCCGATATATGTGGAGTGCATAATATAGGAACCGTTTTTTTTAATTTTACACAAAAAACCATCACATTTTCCCGCACCATAAATTGTTTTATAACTTCCAGCAGTTACAGGAAAATTAAAACTCCGTGTGCCGCCAGTAATATAAATATTTAAAGTGTCGTCTAATGCTAAAGCGTAACCTGCATCATTATCGCTACCACCAATATATGTACTGAAAACTAAGCCGCTTAATGTTGGATTAAATTTAATTAACACCGCATCTTGTCTTCCTCCTAAAGTATTATCTAAGGCACTTGATGTAGGAAAATCAGAAGATTTGGTGCTACTAATAATATAAATATTTAATAAAGAGTCAATTTGAATTTCTCCTCTGAATTGATCGCCATAATTATATTGTAACGAATCTGGCGGATATTCAGTAATTGGGTAATAAGGAGTCGTATATGTAGTAATCACGTTATTATAATTAATTCCATCGTTATCTGATCCTCCAATAAATGTGGAAGCCATTAAGGTATTTCCATTTGCATTTAATTTAGAAACATAAATATCTGTTCCGCCGGGAAAATTAGTTCCGTTGAATACAAAATTAATTGCAGATCCTCCATTAAATGTAGGGTCGTAGCAACCTACTGTTGTTGGAAAATCAGTTGAGCCTGTTGCTCCATATAAACAAAGGTTGTCAAATTTATCTACAATTAAACTCGTAACAATTTCTGAAGAGTTTGCACCCCCTAAATAAGTTGAATATTTTAAGAATGTTCCTGATGAATCGTATTTTGTGATGACAACATCCGTTCCCGAAAATCCGTTATAAGAAACATCATAAGCACCTATTGTAGTTGGATATCCAACGGAAAATGATGTTCC
>JBIISW010000032.1:0-19845 GCA_044340865.1 Bacteroidia bacterium
AAACTACCATGAGAATCATATGTGGCGGTCATTCCAAAATTATCTGCGGTACTTCCACTTGATGCGGCGAAGACTAATAATGGATCAATTATTAAATCTATGTCATGATTATATTCTTTTAAAAGCTTGAATGAAACGGTATTATTTTCTAAAATAAATTTAGAAGGTATTTCAATGGTATCTTCTTGAATGATTTGGTAAATAAATGGTTTTTCTTCGATGGATTCGGTGAGGGAAGTGTAAATGTGAAGAGCGCCATTTTTCAATTTAATTTTATCGACACCGATATAATTAATTTGAATATCATTTGGATTGCCATGTGGTTTTACTATAAAATTATATTTTAAGGATTGATTGCCACCTTGATATATCGCATCTATATGATTATATAAATTGTTTAGTTTGATTTCCGAATAATGGTGAACTTGACTGGCCCAATTTGTTTGATTTTTTCCTATGAAAAAATTTTCATAATCTGGAAACATATCACTGCTTGTTATTTTTGTATCGGTGTTCGAACCAATAAAATTTACTTGATAAGCATGAAATTTAAATTGTTGTTTACTGGTTTTTCCTAAATGTTTGGACGCGTAGTAATCTTTATCATATTGATGAAAAGTTAGTTTCCCATTTCGTTCGATAAACATGGCTCCACCATCTAATTGTGCTCTAAAAGCAATATGACTTTCCCACTGATTTTTATTTTCAGTAAAGCGAACTATTGAACTTGTATTATTTTTAGGTTTTTTAATAGTTTGTGATTTTCCAATGCTAATGGAAAATATAATCAATACTATTAAGTAAATTTTACTCATTGTAGTAAATATAAATAAAAAAAGCCCAGAAATTTAATTTCTGAGCTTAATTTTAATCTGCTTTTCTATTATCTTAAAGTGCCGTTTTTATCAGCTTCTTTTGTTTGTTTCATAATTTGAACAGTCCAATATGCTAATAAAGCACCAATAATAACCCATAAAATAATACTAGGGATAAATCCTAAAACTTTCATTCCTCTAAATACTGTTTGAGAAAAATCACCAATTGCATAAAAAACATCAGTCATTGTTACCATTAAAGCGCTCATAATAAAATCTATTTTGTAAGTTTACACCACAAAAGTATAAAAAATCTTCAAAAAATAGCTTTTTATAAAAAAAATGATTGTCGGATTATTAAAACATAGAGTTCAGGTTTCTATTTTCACCATTTCCATCGTGTATGTTGGCTTAATAGCTTACAGTTTAGTAATTCCTTCTTCATTTTATGATATTTCGGATGTTCCAGAGAATTTACTTTTTGGGCCTATTTTTGGGAAAATTATACTTAATTCTCTACTCTATAAAATAATTACTTTTGCTTTTATACTCATTGGTGCAGTAACCCTAACGGTTGTTTCAGTTAATCACGAATTAATTTCAAAGACTAATTTGTTACCCGCATTTTTTTATTGTGTATTCTCGTTTTCTGCTGTCACAAGTGTTGCCTTGTTGCCTATACTCATTTCTAATGCATTTGTGATACTTGGCCTAAACTCCTTGTATAATTCGTATCGAAGAGAAAGCGCATTATTTGAATGCTTTAACGCAGGTATATGTATCTCTTTAGCCAGTTGCTTTTACACATATTATTTTTTAATAATTCCCATTGGAATAATAGCTATCATGATATTAAAATCATTTAATTGGCGTGAGTGGATGTGTTTTATATTCGGAACTATCATGCCTATGTACATTTATAGCAGCGTCAGTTATGTAAAGGGCCTATATTATTCAAAACCTTTTGATTTATTTATTTCTATTTTTCACAATTCACATCTTCCATTATTTTCGGAGTATTATTTACTATTTATTGGAGTTACTTTATTTATGCTTGTATTAGCTTTATTTCATTATATCTCTAAGGGTTTTGGTAATCGAGTAAAAATACAAAAGGCTAAATTTATTTTAATTTGGTTGAGTGTTTTTTGTTTGATCATTTCATTTATAAGTTCTGTGCCAAATTTCTGGCTTTTGCCTTGCATCGTTCCATTTAGTATTATGATTGGAGATTATTTGGGAGAGGTAAAACGATTAAAAATTGCTAATACATTGCTTACACTTTTTATGGGTGGATTTTTAATCATTTGGATGTATCATTTGAGTTTAATTTAGCTCTTTTTTAATATTTTGTTTAAAAATTAGATGCTCTAGTTTACAGAATTACTTACTTTTATGAAAAATTAAAATTACCTATTATGAAATTTGGAGTTGTTGTGTTTCCTGGGTCAAATTGTGATGAGGATATGGTTTATGTGTTAAGAGACATCTTAAAACAAGAAACAGTGAAGCTTTGGCACAAGCAAACAAGCTTAGAAGGATGTACGCACATTGTATTGCCTGGCGGGTTTTCTTATGGCGATTATTTAAGAAGTGGCGCCATTGCTAGGTTTTCTCCCATCATGAACGAAGTGGTTAAGCATGCTGAAGCGGGAGGTTTTGTTTTTGGGGTTTGTAATGGTTTTCAAATATTATGTGAAAGTGGATTATTGCCTGGAGCATTGTTGCATAATAATTCTCGAAAGTTTATTTGTAAAAACGTATATATAAAAGCAGAAAACACAAATTCAGTTTTAACTAATTCTGTTCCGACTCATGCTCTTAAAATTCCTATCGCACATGGAGAAGGAAAATATTTTGCCGATGAAGTAACCTTGCAAAAAATGAATGCTAACGGGCAAATTATTTTTAGATATTGTAATGAAAACGGGGAGATAACTCCAGAAAGCAATCCAAATGGTGCAACTGAGAACATTGCAGGTGTATGTAATAGTGGAAAAAATGTATTTGGTATGATGCCTCATCCTGAAAGAGCGGCAGATGAATTATTGGCTAATACAGATGGAAGAGCGATCTTTGAAAGTGTATTAAATGCTGTATTAACTATCGCATAATTACTTTCAAACGTTTCTTTTAAAAGATTAAATTCATTCTTGATTTTAATCCCTTTAAATCTTCTAGGTATATCTCTGTTACGTTGATGAATTTATTTTTGATTGTTTCAAAAATGTCATAACTATGTTTGTGACGATTATCCCCTTTTAGAATAAGAAAATAATCAGTTTGTTCTAACTCTGGAATCAGTTGAGTTGTGCGCTGAACATCCCCAAAAAATAAATCTAAAGATTCGCTCAATTTCTTCGATTCTTTTGGTTGAAATGATGTTTGATTAGCAACGATATAAAAGTCAATATTGAGCTCTTCGTGTAAAAAAGAATAGAGGGGAAAATAAAATTGTTCGCCTTCTTCATGCGTAAAGTCAAGTAATTGACTGATTTGAAAATCAATATTTAAACAATAATTGAGCTTACTTATTATTTGATAGGCGCTCTCTGTGGATGTAATAGAAAATATAGTAAAATCGAAATATTCGTCATCAATAATGTCTAGACTATGGTTTTTTATTTTCATTTTATTACTTCCCATAAATTTAATGAATAAATAGTTAGATAAAACATTATTGAGTTAATACTTGAATCATGGCTTTTGCTTTTAATAAACATTCCTCATATTCTTCTTCCGCATCGCAAAGGTTGGTTATTGCGCTGCCCACACTAAAGCTGAGATAGTTTTTTTCTTCATCATAAAAGATACTTCGTATCAAAACACTTAAATCAAAGTCACCATTATCATCAATGCATCCAATTGCACCAGAATAAGGGCCGCGATTATATATTTCAAATTCATCAATTAATTGCATGGCCCTAATTTTAGGAGCTCCCGTCATGCTTGCCATTGGAAATGTACTGTCAATAATGTCTTTAAAAGTAATTACTTCTTTTAATTGACAACTCACGGTACTTACCATTTGATGCACTTGTTTAAATGTTTCTACGTCAAATAATTTTGGAACGTCAACACTCCCTTTTTGTGCAATTTTAGATAAATCATTTCTGCAAACGTCTACAATCATTACGTTTTCAGTTTTTTCTTTCAAACTGTTTTGTAAATTATTTTTTAGTAATTCATCCTCATGCTCTGTTGACCCTCTTTTAGCAGTTCCTTTTATGGGCTTAGTAATGAGTGTATTTCCTTTTTTTGAAATAAATAATTCTGGGCTAGATGAAATAATGTATGTGTGTTCAATTTTTGAAAGGCATGCAAATGGAGCTTTGCTAATGTCGTTTAGTTTTTGAAATAGTTCAAATGGATTTATTTTCACATCTGTAGCTTCAAAGGTAATGCAGTAATTTATTTCGTAAATATCTCCCTTACGAATATGGTCTTTAAGCTGATTGACTTTTTTTAGATATGTTTCTTTTGAAACAGTATGTTTTAAGTTTATTGTATTTATTAATGGTTCAAAAACAATATCAGAAATGGTCGTTTTTTTTTCAACTTTTGCAAGTAAGATATCAGGAAATTTTAGCGGATTGTTTGATTTATTTTCAAAGGGTTCAATTTCATTCTTATAATCGTAGTTGATGAAAACAATATGATTCTTCACATCATCTATGATGGTGCTTTTAGTATTTGAATAACACGCATCAAAACAATTTAATTTTAATGATGGTTTAACAAAGGCATATTTATAGTTTTCAAAGTCTGTATTCACTGTTTAATTTTTTTACCAACCACTTATTTCCCATGTGTTTTGAGATCGCATCACTTGCTCAATGATATCTCTTACACAAGCGTCCCCACCATTTCTATTTGAAATATAAATGGAGATTTCTTTAATTTCATGAGCTGAATTATTTGGACAAGCTGCAATTCCAACACGTTTCATAACATCATAATCTGGTAAATCATCACCCATGTAAACAATTTCATCTTCCTTTAAATCGTGCTCTAGTAAATAATTTTCATAGCATGCTATTTTGTTATGCTGACTCAAAAAAACATCTTTAATTCCTAATTCTTGTAAATTGCTTTTTATTGCTGGACTATTTCCTCCAGTTATAATTGCAATGCGATACCCTTTTTTTACCGCTAACTGAATGGCATAACCATCTTTTGAATTTAAGTTCCTTACAACTTCACCATTAGGCATTATCTGTACTGTGCCATTTGTTAAAACTCCATCTACATCAAATAGAAATGTTTTTATTTTCGGTAATCTCTCTTTAAAGTTTAACATGTTGTTGGGTTTGAATTAATTTTGATGCTACTTTATAAACAGAAGTCAATCTTTTATCTGATTTAAGTAGTGCTAAATGTTTTTGCATCGTCACTTGATCATTTCTTTTTGCAGGACCCGTTTGTGAATTTAGTGGCCCCATGGTTAGCATTTTTTGAAATGACTGTTGTAATATAGGATGTAGTAATTTTATTTCTTTTCTCGACAATGCTTTTTCAAATAATTGGTGTGAAACAGCAAATAGGGCATTTGTAAAATTACAACCAAATACAGCGGCTAAATGAATAGCTATGCGTGTTTTAGAGTCTACTTTTTTTAACTGAGGTGAGCATAATTTTGAAAACGATTGAAGTTTTTTAAAAGCATTGGTAGTATTGGCTTCTACTAATAAAGGGGTTGTTTTCCAATCAATAACGTCAGACTTACTAAATGTTTGCAGGGGATAAAACACCCCAATCTGTTTCGATACTTTGTTAAGCACTTTTAATTCAATACTTCCAGAAGTATGGACCACTAAATTTTGTAAGTGTAATTTTTTTAATTTTTCAGATACGTCTTTTATCGAATCATCTTTTACGCAGATGAAATATATATCAGCGTTTGTTAGGATGGCAGTATAATTTGAAACGAATGGACAATTATTTTTTTTCACTAATGATAAAGCTTCTTTCGTTTTACGATGATTAAAAAGCTGAATTAAATTTAGTTGAGAATGTTGCGAAATAAAGTCAGCTAAGTGAGTTGCTAAATTACCAGTTCCTAAGATGACTATGTTTGTTTTTTTTAGCAAATTCAGTTTTTTTGAAAAACAGATGTATTAACTCTTTGATAATTTGTTAACTCGCCTTCTTTCTAAAATAGCGATGATTGTTCCAATAATCATGGCAAGCGAACCAATCCATAAAATATTTATATAAGGAAATTCATACGCTTCTAATACAACAAATTCTTTTGTGTTACTTACTTTTTCACTTAACTGTATTTCTATACTTCCTTCTTCTGGATTAATTTTCCAAAAAATAAATTTAAGTCCGAGTTCATTCAACTCAAAGGCATCTGGCATGACAGTATTGTTCTTCAATATATAACGTGGATACGCTTTATATGTTTTACCATTAATATCAGTTGCTTTTAAAACGGCTGTTACAATTAATGTACTGTCGGTGTTTTCGTATTCTTGCTCAGTTAAATTTGTTGTAATGCTTTCAATAAGGATAATTGCATTTTCTGCAAAAATGGTATCATTAACGTGGCCGATAAAATTGGTTGGTTCTTTGTAGGCATCCTTTTTAGCATCTCTGTTGTCAGATAAATCAGCATATGTGATGTGAGTATAAATGTCTTTATCTATAAAATGTTTTGTGTCAGGATTTGATGCTTGACCCATACGTGGGTTATCTTGTACCATTGGACTTAGTTCAAATGCCTTAATAAATTTACCATGTTCATCTTTTGTAAAGTAATCCATATTAAAAAAAACATCAATGCCTTTTCTTTCTTTTCCTTTGTATGTTACAAAATAATTTCCCATTTGAAGTGTATCACCTTTTGTAAGTAATAAACTTTTTTGTGCATTAAAATTTTCACCTAAACTCGCTACGTTTTTAGTTGAGGTGTTTTGTGAAATGGTTTGTTTCTTTGACGTTGAAATTAAAGCTCCAACTAAGATTAATGCAAAGCCAATGTGTGCAATCGAAGATCCTGCATGGCGAATACTTCCTTTAATAACTTTCATGAAGTAATGTAAGTTGCCGAAAACTGCAAATAATCCAGCTATTAGCATCAATGAATACGAAATAAGTATCCATTTTTGAGTACTGTTAGCTGAGCTATAATCGTGTATAAAATATAAAGGGATGCTACTAATTATTCCAAAAATTAATGAAAGAATCATTGGAATCATTAACTGTTTAAAAAATATTTTTTTGTCGGTTTTCTTATATTTAAGATATTGAGTATAACCGATTAAAATTAATACTAAAATAGCAAATGGGGTTTGCCACATATTATAATCTGATACTTTTAATGGTGCTTTTTCTAAATTAAATAATTTATTTAAAACAGGGATTGATGTAAAATAAGTGATAACTAATGCGGATAATAAGAATAGCAATGAACCTACAAACATCCAAAATTCTCTGCTATATAAATTTTCTTCTTCCTCTTCTTTAGGGAAATTTAAAATATAACTGTGTATGGTTAAAATAATACTTGCTACTACCCACGATAGTAATAAGACTGTTTTGTGACCAAACTGAATAGATATCAGCAGTAAAAGTAGTGAGCATATAATGTAAGACACTCTTATTAACTTGTCGTGTATGAGTAATACCACACATAAAAAAATAAACGTTAAAACATAGATAACTAATTGCCCTTGCATACCTAAATCAGTAAAGGCATGAACAGAACTTGTTCCTAGAATACCACTGCGCGTTAAAAAAGTAGAATACAAAACCATTAAAAAAGAAAAGATGGAAAGCAAGTGCGTCATAAATAAGGAACCCCCTTTATTTTTATTGATTATCATAACGTGTCCAGCGGCAACAATAATTAACCACGGCACTAATGAAGAATTTTCAACTGGATCCCATGCCCAAAAACCACCAAAACTTAACGCTTCATAAGCCCAAGCGCCTCCCATTAAAATACCAGTACCTAAAATCATGATAGAAAAAAACGTCCATGTGAGTGCAGGTTTTTGCCAAGTTGTAAAATCTTTTTTCCATAACCCAGCCACTGCAAATGCAAAAGGTGGAAGAGTAGAAGAGAAACCTAAAAATAATGTTGGTGGATGAATCGTCATCCAATAGTTCATCAATAATGGGTTTAAACCTCTACCATCTAACTTTGCTAAATAATTTGGCATACTAATAAAAGGTAAGTTTGCAAAGTCTGGATTTTCTCTCAATAAAATAAATGGGTTAGTCCCTAATTTATAATCTCCTAAATAAATGCCTAAAAGCATGCTTGCTAAAAAAACTTGCACTAATGAAAAGATGGCCATGGTTGGTGCTTCCCATTGACTATCAATTGTTTTGCGTAAAATATTTCCAAGCACAACATTCCAAAATGTCCACAATAAAAAACTACCTTCCTGTCCTTCCCAAAAGCAAGACATGATATATTCCATTGGCATGCTATTATTACTATGCTGCCATACATACGAATATTCGTAGTAATGATTAAACAGCATAAAAAATAAGGTGCTTGCAATTCCTAAAACAGATATCGTATGAAGAGAAAAACTAAGTCGTGCAAACTTTTTCCATTCCGAGTTTAATGAATTATCTTTTGCAAAAAAGAAATAAGCAATAGTGGATAGTATTGCTGTTATTAGTGAAAGTATTACAAATGCGTTGCCGATATGGCCAATCCATATGTGCTCTCCAATGTATGTGGTTGTATTATTCAAAGTATATGTTTTATTGAACTTGTGGAGTTCCTGCGTTATATTTACTAGGGCATTTCATTAAAATATCATTGGCGTGAAAGTTAGCGCCTTCCATTTTTCCAATGACAACTACTTGCTCTGATTTTTGAAAGTCTTGAGGTACACTTTTGTGAAGTACGACTGTTTTTTCTAAACCATTATTGTCTTTCATCACGAACGAACACTCATCTGCATTTATTTTTGGATCGTATTGTACTGGTATTTCTTTATTTAGTTTTCCAACAACGTGGTACTCTGTATCAGGATTTGAAATGGCTTCTGCAAAATTAGCATATGATGCGTTACTTCCTAATGAGTAAACAATAACGCCTATCGCTACAGCTATTACTATAATTCCAACTATATGAATTTTTTTCATGTTATTTTTTCTCTAATTTTTTTAATTTAATATCTAAATACACTAAGTATGATATGATGCAAAGAAATATGATTGATAATACAGCGATTACAACATATATTTTACCATCGCTTCTAAAAGTGTCTGCCATGGCAGGTTCCGCATTCATTGTTTGAGCAGTGCTACTCAAAAAAGTTAGCATGGAACAAAAAAATAAAATCAATTTAGTCTTCATTTTGTTTTTGTTTTAAAAGTGTCATTCTATGTTTAATGTCTAATATCCAGAGACTTATCAATATCCATCCGATAACGGCTGGGTAAAAAACGGTTCTTAAATTACTATCCATATCATATTGAGCAAACTTAGCATTACCTCCATTACCAGGGTGTAAGGAATCTGTAATACGAGGTAAGATCATGATAAATACATTCATCATCACAAAGGCAAAAATATTATAAACGGCTGCAATACGTGCACGTTTTAATTCATCAGCAATGGAACTTCTTAAAATAAAATACGCTAAATAAATTAATACAGCAATGGCAACACCATTTAGTTTGGGGTCTTCAAAAGTCCACCAAGTTCCCCATGTAAATTTTGCCCACATGCAACCAGTTAGTAAGCCTGGAATACTAAAAAACAATCCAACCTGTGCCGCTTGTTCACTTAGGGTGTCTGATTTTAAATCATTTTTTGAGAGTTGTTTAATAGCAAACCATACAGAAACTCCCATTTGAAATAACATAGCAAACCAAATAGGAACATGGTAATAAACATTTCTAATGGTTTCATTTAAAATATCTAAACGTGGAACCGAATTTTGTAAACCCCATACAATTGTATAAAGAATAAGCAAGGCACCAAGTATTTTCCACCATTTTATCATAGTTAATCTTTCCAAAGGTAATTAAATAAAATTGTTGCTAAAGTTATTACAGTTAAGTTTAGCATTAATAAAACAAATAAATATTTGAAGCTGACGCTCCAAGCGATACCGTCTATAGCAAACTTACTCAACTTTACTGAAACCAAAATAAGAGGCATTAACACAGGAAAACTTAAAATAGCCATTAAACTAATGTTGTTTGATGCTTTTGATGCGATTGCACTCATTAAACTTAATACTCCTGAGAATGCTGTTGAACTAAATAATAAGCACAACAAGTACATTCCTAAATCTTGTACCATATTGCCTACAAACCATGAGTAGAAAAAGAATGTTATAAAACTTAGAACCGCCATTAAAAGCATGTTATAGATTATTTTACTAAGTATAAAATGACGAGGGTGGTAATACAAATAATTAAATAAGGCCTTCCCTTTAGTTTCTTGTAAAAAACTTTTACTAGATACATTGATGGTGATGAATAAAAATATAACCCAAAATAAAGCGTTCCAAACTGTTGGATTAATTATTTTTTTGAAACATAAAGCAGAAACGAAGACAGTAGAAATGATGTAAACTAAAATTCCGGCAAGGGTTGATTTTTGCCTAAATTCAATTAGGAATTCTTTTTTGATTAAATGTGATAATCCGCTATTAAACATGGCGGTACGAATTTACATTCTATTATTCATAAACACAATATTATGATAACATGGGGACCATAATAGTGTGTTTAATGACCCTAATGAGATTTACCTAAATATTTGAAAAAATCCTTTGTAAATATTAGGAGTTGCTTCTGGTATTGATAAAACGTAAAAATATGTGCCGTCGGAAAAATCGCCTCCATTCCAATCATTTTTATAGTTTTCTTTCTCATAAATCACTTTTCCCCATCGATTTAAAATTGTAAGTGTATTTGATTTAAAAAATTCTAAATTTTTAAATTTCAACGTTTCATTTACATTATCTCCATTTGGCGTAAACACATTAGCTCCTGAAATTAAAGCATCAACGATATACGAGATAGATGCTGTGTCGGTACAGCCGCTGGATGCAGTTACTAAAATTGTGATTGTGTAATTGCCTGCAGTTGCAAATGCATGGTTTACGGCATTACCACTAGCTGTGCCACCATCACCAAACGACCAGTAGCTTGTTATTATGCTGCCTGAGGGTATTGTTGATGTATTTAAAAAACTGATGGTTTGACCGGGAACAACTGGCGAAGGAGGTGAACTAGAAAAGCTTGCATTTGGCACAACATCGTTAATGACAGCCGTTGTTTTTGTTGCAACACAACCTTTTCCATCCGTGTATTTGATTGTGATTGGTCCTGCATTGCATACCCAGAGTGTATCTGCAGTTGTTCCAATACTGGTTGACCAAGTATAAAAACCGCCCGTGGTAAATGAAGACGTTCCAATTGCTTTTATTTTAACACATTCGTTCGGACAAATTTTAAGATCAGGCGCTATTAAATTTAAAGAAGGATTTGAAACAGCAACCGTAAATGTAGTAGAACCCTTACAGCCGTTGGCATCTGTAACACTAATTGTTCTCACGCCTGGAACACATATGATGGTTGGTGTATTTAGTGTTGTTGGAGTCCATGTATAGGAGACGTAAGCAGCCATTCCAGTAAGAGGAGGATTTACAGAAACGGTTGTTGAAGTTGCAGGTAAGCAAATAATATTATTATTAACTACAGGAATTGGATTTGGAAATACAAATACTGAATCTTTAGTTGATTTATAACAACCCAATTTTTGAACGGTTACATAGTAAACTCCTGTTGCATTTGCTACAACTGAACAGCCACTAGCGCCATTGCTCCAATACACGTTATCATAAGCAGAGCAGTTTGTAACGGTAAGCGTGCTGCCAGGTGTAGCACAAATTGTTCCAGCTGGTGAAATGGATAAAGTAGGTTGAGGAACTGTAATGTTTAGAATTTTTATAAAATAAGTTGCTGTGGATGAAAGGGCTGGCGTGCCGTTATCTGTACCTGTAATTAATACCTGATGAACGCCAGTAATACTTGGAGCTCCAATAACCATCCATGCGAATGTCGTTAAACCTGCGGAGGATGCTGTCACGCCCAATGGCACAAAATTGGGACCTAATGTTGGAGCACTTGGAACAATGGAAACACTTTGACCTAATTCTGGAGCTAAGAAAGTGGTTGTATAAACTAATGTGTCGCCGTGAGCACATAATCTAATCGTATCACCACAAGCTGATCCACCGCCATTAGGGTCTTGGATAATTGGAGGTAAATTATTTCCAGTTCCACAGGTGTTGAAAAAGTAAGATTTGTTGTCTAAAAAAGAAACGCCATCATTTAATCCATAAGGACCATCATAAGAAGTGCCCGCCTGATTAAATCGACCAATTTGTATAAAGTTCGTGCGATCTCCTTTATTAACACCTGCAGTTGCAGGAACCCCTCCAAGGCCACCTACACCACCAGACGCACCACCTGTCGTCCATTGCATATCACCATAACAAAATGCCACGTTATTTCCATTTGGTAAAATAGGATTTGAGCCATTTGTAATAATTAGTTGAAAGTCGTTAAGTTTATCGGCCTTATCATTAAAATAGCCTACTTTATCCCATTTTACAATTAATGAAGTGGGTGTTTGTTTAAAATAGACTAAGCCACTAAAAGTATTTTGTGTATCCACATCACCCCAAAATGGCGCAATCATAATAGTGTCTGGACTGCTCGCATTACCTGCAGGAAATCCTCCAGCACTATATCCTAAAAGATCGTTCACAAATGTGATATTACCATTATTATTAATGTAACAACTTGTGTAGGTTGTACCATAAAAACAAAAATTAAATCCTAATGGAATATTAGCAGAACTACCATCATCATTTCTATAAGGGGATGAATAGCCAACCATTGGAACTAATGAAAAAGTTGGGTCTACAGGCATCATACACTGGCAGGTAGTAACTGTTGATGTTTTATTATTGGATGGCAAGATACTCTTAGCACTCATTTTTGGTTTAGTTATGCTCTGTGTAGATTCCAAAAATTTATAGCGTGTATTTGGCGTCAACTTTCCTGCTTGTTTCATAGCATCATAAGCTTCAGGAGTTGTAAAAATAGTTTGAGCTTTAATTAAAAATGATAAAAGGATGAAACCGATTGTAAAAAAATTATTAATCATATTATGGAAACTTTAAATATTGGTTGCAAACTTAACATATTTTACTCAAAATAAACTACATTAGCACATAATTTATTTGTTAAAATGAGCAAACTATTTCTATTACTTATCGCAATTGCTGTATTAGCGATTATTTATTCCTTTTATTTAAAAGCTGGAAAACCTACTTCTTCCATTCATCAGTTTAAATCTAAATCTATAGATGGAGAATTAATTGACTTTGCATTATTTAAAGGTAAAAAGATATTGATTGTGAACACTGCTAGTAAATGTGGATTTACGCCACAGTTTAAAGCTTTGGAGGAATTATTTATAACATATAAAGATAAAGATTTTGTGGTTGTTGGATTTCCGTGCAATCAATTTGGAAGTCAAGATCCTGGAACAAGTGGTGAGATTAAAGAGTTTTGTACCAGAAATTATGGTGTTACATTTTTGATGATGGAAAAAGTAAATGTTAAGGGTGACAGTATTTCTGAAATTTACAAATGGTTAACTGATAAAAAAGAGAATGGCGTCATGAATAGTTCTGTGAAATGGAATTTTCAAAAATACATGATTGATGAAAATGGATTTTTAGTTGACTATGTGTTTTCTTTTAAGAGTCCAACCTGTAGTAAAATTATTTCTTGGCTTGAAAAGAAAGATTAGAATGGAACAAATGTTAAACCAGCCATGAAATTGAATCGTTGGCTTGGATATTTTTCCCAACGGTAATAACGCATATTAGCGATATTATTAAAGTTGACAAAGAAAGACAACATTTTACTATAACGGTATTCTGCTCCTAAATTAAAATCACCAACACTTTTGAGCAATTTTGGTTCTGATTTATAGACATTATTTTCTTTAACTTGTGTTAATGCATATTGGTCACCAATAACATAAATATCCGTTTTTAAAATTATTTTACTTTGCAAATTGTATACCGCTGAAAATGTTAAATCAAAACTTGGCTTGTGAAAAGCTCTGGTTAAATTTTTAGGGTTATATAAATGATAGTTTCCTTTTGCTAATAAATGAATCTTCTCTTTGTATTGATATTTTAATTGTCCAGATACATTAAAGTAGTTAGTGTTATCGTAAATCACATTAAATTTATTGTCAATCGTGGTTACATCGTTATAATCAATAACAAAAAAGTGCATGCTATCAATCAGGCTGTAGCTTGCTTTTGCATCGTAACTTAAATTCGAGCTTAAATTTCCTTTTAATCCTCCAAACACATTAAACTTTGTATTAGAGTTTTTGTAATTTATAGTTGATTTTATAAATGGATTTTCGTTAGAAAGACTTCTTAAGCTGTTTTTTTGAAGACCACCATTAATTCCTGCATAAGGAATAATTATACTTTCGAAAATATCATATTGAAAATTTAGTTGAGGATATACATAAAATTTACCAGAGCCAACATTACTCATAACATCTAATGTGACAGCTAACCCGATATCTGCTTTCCATTTATTTTTATGTGTTTCAAAGTAGGGGTTTAGTTTTACAATCACGTCATTAAATGTGTCGTTGGGAAGTTTATGATTGTAATAATCAGCATCAAGTTTTACAAATAATCTTTCTTTATTAACGTATGTATTAAAAGTTGTATTTAGTTTAATGTTGTTTTCTGAAACTTTATATAAATCACTTAAATTATAGTAAGCTAATTTTACTGCATGATTTATTTTAGTGCTATCTGTATAATGACTTTGCAAATTGACGCTTGGTTCAAATAACTGATAACTTTGTTTAGTGAAATCTCTTGTAAGTTTATGTTCTGAAGTATCGTAACCATAAAAATGACTTGCATTTCTTTTGTAATTAAATTCGCCAAGGAGTGTGTGTTTTTTGTAAAACTTTTTAGCAAATAATTCGCCTTCATTGTCGCTGAATCCGCTATATCCAACATCTTTTAATTGTGATGATGATGATGCATGTTTTAAATGCACGCCATACGCCATGTCTCTTGAACGTAGGCTATTTATCCAAAATTCTCCGTATGGTGTAGAATAATTTCCTAACCCAACTTTAAGTAGCGAACGGTATAATTTTGCTAAAGGTTCATTTTGCATTTTTGCCGCTTCAATTTGCAAGACGTCATATTTTTGAATAAGAGCCGTTGAATTAATGCCGTAATTGATATTTGTTATTTTAGAAGTTGTATCTTTTATCTCAGGCAAATCATTTAGTTTAATGGCATCTTTAATTGTCGGTTCAAAAGTACTTGTTATGGTGTAGTTTTGACTGCTTCCTAACTGTTGTGCAAGTGCAGCTGTTATGTAACCAATGATTAATAAAATCACAAAGATCCACTGAAGCTTTTTTATACGGCGTTTTTGAATCAATTGTTCTTGTTCAAACAAAAATGAGTTTCCGTATTTAGAGGAAGACAAGGTGTTTTTACCTATGTATTTTTTTGTGTTATCCATATTTTAATTGTCTTTTTTAATTTCAATTTTAGGTTCCTCAGTTTTTAATTTTTCTTGATGGGCATCAAATAATTGATCAAATAAATCGGCATCTTTATTTTCAGATTTAAATTCAACTTTTAAATCCTCATTATTTTTTTCAGCGTTAAGCAAGGCATTTTTTCTTTCCTTTATTTCTTTTAATTTTTGAGTCGCTTCTTCTACATATTCTTGTTTGGCATCAATAATAGTTTGAAGCATGAGTTCTGCGTCTGCGTCTGCTCCTTTTGCAACATAGCAATCAGCCATTAGTAGTAATCCTTTTGTATTCCAATCACTATTAGAGTAATTATAACTCATTAAGTTATTGATGGATTTTTCTACTTGTTCATAATCTTTTTTGATAAAATATATTTTGGCTATATGATATTGAGCTTCTGCGCCAGTACTACTTTTTGCATTTTTGTATATTGATTTAAATTCAATCATCGCATCGTCATACCTTTGAAGTTCGAATAATGCTTTTGCTTTATTGTTTTTCGCTTCATTAAATTGTTGAGGCGTTATTTTTTCTGTATTTAATGTTCTGATGGCGTAGTCTAATCCTGATTCATAATTTTTTAGTTCCATTGCACAGCGCATGGTTCCTATTTTTCCAGATAATTTATTTGAAGGTGTTTCTGCTAAATCATCTAATCTTATAAATAATGGTAACGCTTCATCATATTGTTTATTTTTAAATAAGATATAAGATGATTTTAGTAACGATGTTTCCGAATAAATACTTCGCGATTTATTGTTGAGGTATTGATAAGATGGCAATGCTTTATCGAATAGCGATGCACTGTATGCGCATTCTGCATAACAGAAGTGGGACTCATCTATGTATTTTCCATCAGGATATTTTGAAAGATAGGTCTCAAACTTATTCATTGCTAAAGTATAATTTTTGTCTTCGTAGTAAGCGTCTTTTGCAACCTCAAATAAGGATGTTTCTATTTCGCTTGTATTTAAAGGATTACCAACTGATTTAAAGTACTCTTCAAGTCCAGTGATGTCTTTTTTTGTTTCGTATATTTTTTTAATATTTTCTAATGCTTCTTTTGCTTCAGAACTCTTCGGGTCTTTTTTTACAATTTTATCAAAGTAGTCAAATGCTTTTTCATCATTTTCAGCACTGTTTTTATTGTAGTAAATTAAACCAATTGCTGCAAGCGCGTTATTTGTATAGGAAGAGTTAGGAAAATCATCTAATATTTTTTGATAGAATATAAGTGCATTATCACCATCTTTTACGTCTTTAGAATAGGTTTCAGCTATTTCAAAAACAGATGCGGCTAAATAATTTGATTTTGGGTATTTAGTAACAATCGATTTTAAATCGTTTATTTTTTCTTGATTGTTTTTTAAAAGTCCACTGCAAAGTGCTTTTTGATAGATACAATAATCAACATCAATCACATTAAGAGCAATAGCTATTTCATAATAATCAGCGGCTTGAGGATAAACATTAGTCATAAAATAACTGTCGGCAGTTCTAATATTAGCATCTGCAATTTTATTGACATCGTATTTGTTTTTTGACATTAAAAATTTTCGGAATGAAATATTAGCATTTTCATAGTCTTTTTTGTTTTTCTGCTGAAAGTAGGCATAACCAATATTGTAATTAGATAAATCGTATTCTTTTAAACTGAATGAACCTTCATTAAGCTGAAATGCTTTCCAAGTCTCAAGTGATGTGAGGTAATCTTTTTTAATGTATGAAATTTCACCTAGCCAATATTGTGATAAAGCATTGTATGTTTTGTCAAAATTAACAGCTAAGGATTTTTTTAAATATTTGGTTGCACTATCTAATTCAGAATTATTGAAGTATTCAACGCCTTTAAAATAAATTAATTTTTGATACGTCATTTTTAATAATGGATCGAGTGGCTTTATTTTCTCAATTGATTCTATAGCTTCGCTGTAATTCTTGGTTGTAGAATATACGTTGATTAAATAATTATATGCTTCTGTTTTTTTAGGTGAGTTAGGATAGTCGTTGATGTATTTCTGAAATGAAACGATCGCGTCATTGTACGGTGCAAAGGATAACTCGTAGCATAATTTAGCATAGCTGTATAAAGCATCTTCTTTTATAGACGTGTCAAAATCCATCATACTCGCTGCACTAAATGCATTTCTTGCTTTTGATTTATTGGATGTTTGTATATAACAATCTGCTAAATGATACCAAGCATTTTGTGCTAAACTATCCTTATTTTCAACAGCTTTATCGAAATATGGAATGGCGTTTTTGTAATCTTTAATTTGATAATAGCAGTATCCTAATTCATAACTCCCTTGATTATTTAAACTTCCACCTAGAGCTGCTTTTTTAAAGTAGACTAACGCATTTTCAAAGTCTTTTAAATTAAAGTATGATTCACCTATCATTCTGTTTATTTCACCCTCTTTTTGTAAGTGAGTGGTATCTTGCAAAAGTGCTGGAGCATTTTTTACAACTTCATTAAATTTACCTTGAATAAAGTAAATTTGAGTGATGTAATATGGCACAACGCTTCCAAATGTTTCATTAGATAATAGTCTCGTAAACCCAGTGAGAGCTGTTTCATATTTTTTCTCTTGATAGGCTATATGAGAATAATAGTAATTGGCAGGATGTGCGTATTTATTATCAACATCCTTGATCTCAAATAAATCTAGTTTAGCCTTATCATTATTTTTTTCTATAAAATAGCTATAACCTCTTTTAAAATAAAGTTCTGCTAAATCCTCTTTATTCAAATCATAAATATCAACTTTTTCTAAAAATTGAATAGTTTCTTTGTATTTCTTTTTTCTAAAGTTTGATTTTCCTAAATAGAAATAACCCCATTTTACTTTATTACTTTGTGGATGCTGTTCTATAAATTGTTTCATTTGCCATTCGCCATCTTTATGGAATAACTCAATGCCGCAAGCAGAGGCATAATATTGCGCCTCTGTTTTTAATAAACGATTATCAGTAGGTATTTGCAAAAAATCTAAAAATGATTTTTGTGCCGCAGTATATTGTTTCTTATCAAATAAATCCAATGCTGTTTTAAATAATCTGTCTTTATCTAAATGTAGTTGTGTTTTTTGGGCAAAGAAAATAGGAGATAGCCCAACTAGGATAATCACACAAATTAGTTTTTTAATAGTCATCATGTTGCAATGCGTTTATATAATTAGCAAGTCGATTTACAATTGTAAACGACGATTTCTTTTCAGTTTAAATGATGCAATAAATTTAAGCCTATCGTAATTGTTCTTAACGCATTGGTTTTGTAGTTATTAACGCAAGCATGTTAAAACTTGATGGGTTATATTTTATTATGGATTTATTATCTCCTTAATTTAGTTTTATGAATAAAGAGGCTGTCATAGAGTTTAATCATGTAACTATTTTCCAAGGAAATGTTCCAGTAATTTCTGATTTAAATTTAAGTTTAAACAAAGGTGAATTTGTTTATTTACTTGGTAAAACAGGAAGTGGTAAAAGTAGTTTGTTAAAAACAATTTACGGCGATTTATCTTTAACCCAAGGAACTGGAACGGTTGCAGGGTTTAACTTAAATGAATTGAAACGCAAGGACATTCCTTTTTTACGCAGAAAGCTCGGCATCGTATTTCAAGATTTTCAGTTGTTAAGTGATCGAACTGTGTTTGAAAATTTACGTTTTGTGATGACGGCAACAGGATGGAAAGATGAAGTAAAAATAAAATTACGCGTCAAAGATGTGTTGCAAAAAGTAGGATTGGAAAATAAAGAAACGGTTATGCCTTATCAATTATCTGGTGGTGAACAACAAAGAATTAGTATAGCGCGAGCTTTGATTAATGATCCTGAAATCATTTTGGCTGATGAACCAACAGGAAATTTAGACCCTGAAACATCTGAAGAAATCATGAAATTGCTTTTAGATATTAGTAAGCAAGGACGCTGTATTTTATTCGCAACGCATGATTTGCTATTGTATAGTAAGTTCCCAGCTCGCACGTTGATGTGTGAAAACAATCGCATAGCTGATAGCGCTAAGTTGTAATCAAATTGCTTTTAGTTTTATTTTTTGAAGCAGGGTAGCGTTTCGTTTGTTAAGTCTATTAGTTTTACTATTTTTAATATCCTTTATATTTTTAAAATACATTCCAATGAAAAATAAGTTTAATTTATTTAACTTTTTTGTTTTATTTAGTTGTTATGCAACGTTCAGTGTTGCTCAAAATACAGCTAAATTATCTGCATTCACACAACAATATATTCAGCACCAATTTTTGAGTGGCAGTTCAAAAACAAAATTGCCGCACGTTATTTATAAAAAAATAAATAACGCCTATTTTTTAAGCGCCTTAATTAAGGTATCTCCTGCCGTTGATGAAGTGAAGTTCAAAAATCTTGATGTGAAAGTTGGAACAAAAGCTGGTCTTGTTTGGA
>JBIISW010000209.1:0-3500 GCA_044340865.1 Bacteroidia bacterium
TACAAAAACCCCAATTAATTGTTGAAATAGGCACATATACTGGCTATTCAGCCTTATGTCTTGCTGAGGGTTTATCAGAAAACGGTAAATTAATAAGCATTGATGTGAATGAAGAAACCAGCTATTATGCCCAGTCATTTATAAATCAATCGATTTATAAAAACAAGATTGAATTAATTGTAGCAGATGCCAAAACTATTATTCCAACCATATCCGAACCAATTGATTTAGTATTTATCGATGCAGATAAAAAAAATTACCTTGCTTATTACCATTTAATTATTGAAAAACTAAATGTTGGAGGGCTCATCATAGCTGATAATGTGCTATGGAGCGGTAAAATAACTATGCCAGCAAGTGATATGGATAGAGAAACATTAGCCTTACACGAGTTTAACAACTTTATACAACATGATGCTCGCGTGGAAAATATGTTGTTACCCATTCGCGATGGTTTAATGGTTATTCGAAAAAAATAGTTTTTTATTAAAACTCATTAACAAAACACCGAGTTATTTTAGTATTTCTGTATCTTTGAATTCTAATTTATTATTAGCAAAAATACTATGGCAACTATTAAATACTCTGAACAAATTGCAGATGTTGAAGCAGCAAAAAATTTGGGCTTATTGCCTGAAGAATTTGAAAAAATAAAACAAATTTTAGGTCGTACACCTAACTTTACAGAAGTATCAATTTTTTCGGTGATGTGGAGTGAACATTGCTCATACAAAAACTCAATTACTTGGTTAAAAACATTGCCTAAAGATGGTCCGCATATGTTGGCTAAGGCTGGTGAAGAAAATGCAGGCTTAGTTGATATTGGTGATGGCTTAGGCTGTTGCTTTAAAATAGAATCCCATAATCACCCTAGTGCAATTGAACCTTACCAAGGTGCAGCAACAGGTGTTGGAGGAATTAATAGAGATATTTTTACGATGGGCGCTCGTCCGATTGCACAATTAAATTCATTGCGTTTTGGAGATATTCATTCTGCAAAAACACAATGGATTATGAAAGGTGTTGTAAAAGGAATTGGAGATTATGGAAATGCATTCGGTATTCCTACTGTTGGCGGTGAAGTATTTTTTGATGAATGCTACAATGTTAATCCACTCGTAAATGCCATGAGTGTTGGCATTGTAAAAGAAGGAGAAACGGTAAGTGCAACGTCTTACGGTGTTGGAAATCCTGTATTTATTGTTGGTTCGGCAACAGGAAAAGATGGTATTGCGGGAGCTGCCTTTGCCAGTAAAGATTTAACAGAAGATTCGGCGAAAGATTTACCATCTGTTCAAGTTGGCGATCCATTTCAAGAAAAATTATTATTAGAAGCAACTTTAGAAGTAATAAAAACAGGTGCTGTCATCGGCATGCAAGACATGGGTGCTGCGGGTATTACCTGCTCAACCTCTGAAATGAGTGCGAAGGGAGAACACGGCATGACTATTTGGTTAGATAAAGTTCCGACTCGCCAAGCAAACATGCATCCATTTGAAATTTTATTATCAGAATCGCAGGAACGTATGTTAGTGGTAGTTGAAAAAGGAAAAGAAGCACTAGTACAAGCCGTGTTTGATAAATGGGATTTAAACTGTGCGCAAATTGGAGAAGTAACTGCGGGTGGAAATATTAAGTACTTTATGCACGATGAATTAGTTGCCAATGTACCAGCTCATGATTTAGTATTAGGTGGTGGAGCTCCAGTATACACAAGGGAATACAAAGAACCAGCTTATTATGCTGAATCTAAAAAATTCGACATAGCAACAGTCACTGAACCGAGCGACTTAAAACCAGTCATGGAATTTTTAGCAAAGTTACCTAACTTGGCTAGTAAGCGTTGGGTATATAATCAGTATGACAGTATGGTTGGCGGCATTAATATGAGTACTAACGCACCAAGTGATGCAGCTATCGTCAATATTAAAGGCACTAAAAAAGCATTAGCCATGACTGTAGATTGCAATGCTCGTTATGTAAACGCTGACCCAGAAGTTGGTTGTGCTATTGCTGTAAGTGAAGCCGCTAGAAACATTGTATGCAGTGGTGGAGCTCCAAGCGCTGTTACTAATTGTTTAAATTTTGGAAACCCTTATAACCCTGAAGTGTATTGGCAATTTGTTGGCGCCATAAAAGGCATGAGCGCAGCTTGTTTAAAATTTGGAACACCAGTAACAGGAGGAAATGTGAGTTTCTATAATCAATCAAGTTACGAAGGTCCCGTATTTCCAACACCTACAATTGGTATGATTGGTGTTTTAGCTGATAAATCATTGCAAACAACTTTAAACTTTAAAAACGAAGGCGACGTTATTTATTTACTGGGTGAAAGTAAAAATGACATATCATCGTCAGAATACGTTTACAGTTTTCATAAACTAAAAAACACACCTGCTCCTTATTTTAATTTAGATGCTGAGCATAAGCTTCAAACCGTTATATCCTCTTTAATTTCATCTACATTAATTAAATCAGCGCATGATGTAAGTGATGGCGGATTATTTATGAACTTATTAGAAAGTGGTATGGTAAACAATTTAGGGTTTGAAATTACGTGTGACTCTAGCATTCGAAAAGATGCATTCTTATTTGGTGAAGCTCAAAGTAGAGCGGTTGTAACCGTTTCAAACACGATTGACTTGGAAACTGAATTAAAAAAATTAACTATTCCTTATGTAAAACTTGGTGTAGTAAAAGGAAATGCCGTGGTAATTGATAACACACATTACGGTTTGATCAGTGAGTTCAAACATTCTTTTGATACAAGCATTGAAACTATTTTAAATTAAATTTGCTCTAATTTATTTTTTAAAAGCTCGTCAATTTAATTGGCGAGCTTTTTTTGTAAAAACATTAATTTAAAATAATATAGTATAAAATATATAACATTCAAATTGTGATTGTATTATTTTTATTTATAATTTAGATATAAAACCAATTAAAAAAACAAATTATGAAAACAAAAATTACGCTCTTAATGATGTCCGCAATATTGTTTACTACTATTGTCAAGGCTCAATTTACTGGCTATTCATACGCTAAATCCATTACAGTCACAAACACTTCATCTGTGGCTGCTATTAATTATCAACTACGATTAACGGTTAATACGCAATCATTAATTGCAGCATCACAAATGCAAGTTAGTGGCGACGATATTCGATTTGGAAAAAAATGCAGTGCTAGTGCTACCTATAATCATTGGATTGAATCCGGCATCAATACAGCTACAACGGTTATTTGGGTAAAAGTAGACACCATACTTGCCGGTACAAGTCAAACATTTTTCATGTACCATGGAAATCCAACAGCTGTTTCTACATCTTCAATACCAAGCGTTTTTATTGATGCGGGTTCAGCAACAGATAGTGTAGTTGTTGGGACATTAGGAGGTTCAGTTGGAATGCAAAGAGGATTTAAATTTTCTCCAAACGTCGATATACTAGTTACGAGTTTAGGTAAAAGAGAGCCTATTGGTTCAGTACGATATGTGACAT
>JBIISW010000259.1:0-16531 GCA_044340865.1 Bacteroidia bacterium
AGCCATTCTTGCGCAACAACAAGTAAGCGGACCTTTAGGATCATATAGTTATACCACACTGCCTAATCCCATTTGGTTATCTCAAGGATCTCAATACATTATTCAGCTTTATCAAGGTGTTGGGGATACTTATTATTTTGGAAATTCTATTCAAATTGACAGTCGTTTAACTTATTATGACATGAGGTATTGCAATAGCTGTACACAAAACACATTTCCAACAAGCACGCTAACTGGCAAGCATTATGGAAATGCAGACTTTTTATTTTATTACAAAAACACCATAACTCCTACTCCAAGCTATAGCATAAATGCAGTTGCATTACCTACTGTCACAGCAACGTCTAGCAACAGTTTAATTTGTGTTGGCACTACAGTTACTTTAACGGCAACAGGAGCAACCACATATAGTTGGAGTAGCGGCACTTTAGGATCAGTTACATTGGTAACTCCAACCACAACTACAACATATACAGTAATAGGAACAAATACTACAAATTGCTCAAGTAATGCAACTATAACTCAAAGTGTAAGTATTTGCACATCACTAAATTCGTTATTACAAAATGATTTGAATTACAGCATATATCCAAATCCAACGAGTGGCATTATAAACATAGATTTAGAAAATAAAAATAACAGACTAATTAAAATCGAATTATTAAATGCAATAGGTCAAGTCATAATGACTGAAACTTATGAGTCTAATAGATTTACTTTTAATCTTCACAATTATCCTGCAGGCATTTATTTTATAAAAATAATAGAACAAAACAAAGTCATTGCACTTGAAAAAATAATTAAAGATTAATTAAAAAAATCCTTTTAAAAAACAAAAGCTCGTCAATTAAATTGGCGAGCTTTTTTGTTTGCCATATCTATGTGAAATACAAAGAAAATATTTAGTCTAATAAAACTTGCCATAGGCCTAACATAACTAGCTATATGGCGAGTTTTTTTTCACCAAACTATATTAAAAGTAACTTTAATCAAACAGAAATGTTACTATCTATCTAATAAATAGGCAACAATATTGAAATAACATGAGTGCCATTAAATTAAATAAAATGAAAATTATTCAGCATGTTGCGGCTTGGATTATTTTTGTCATCATTCAATTTATTCAATATAATGCCTTCAATCCCTTATCAGAAAGTTTTAGCAATAATTCAAAATACATAGCATTTTTCTTTTCCAATACCTTATTAATTCTATTTTATTATCTAAATTACTATTATGCCTTTCCAAAACTTTTATTCAACAATAAAAGATTAAGTTATGGTTTGTTTGTATGTTTTTATATATCATTGTTTTTTTTGTTGTTTGTTATTTTTCCAGACTACATTATTATTAGTGAAAAAGTAGCCCATAACCCACTTCTATTTCTTATTATTTTTATCTTGATTCGATTACTACTTATCTTTTTTGTGTCCTTTATTTTTTACAATCAAAAACGCAAAATTGAAGAAGAAAAAAATAATTTTAAAAACGAAATCTATTCATTACGGAGTCAAATTAACCCGCATTTCTTATTTAACACTTTAAATAATATATATGCTCTAAGCCTTATTAAATCAGATCTAGCAGGAGAATCAATTATTAAGCTATCCTCTATCATGCGATACATGATTAAAGAGCAATTGAATGATTTAATTCCTATAAGAAATGAAATTGATTACATCAACTCTTACATCGAACTCGAAAAATTGAGACTGCCTAATACCGTAAATCTGGATATAAATTTTGAAGGAGATTTTAATCGAAATAAAATAGCGCCATTAATTTTTTTACCATTTATTGAAAATGTATTTAAACATGGTGTCAGTTCTGAGGAATCATCAATTGTAAAAATAAAAATAACAGTTTCAGATGATACATTTTGGCTACTGGTTCAAAACACAAAAGTAAAAACGAGTATTAAAGAATTTAGCGGGTTCGGTATTAATAACGTAAAGAAGAGATTAAACTTACTATACCCAAATAACCACGAATTAGAAATTAGAAACGAAGACACCACATATATTGTTAACTTAAAATTAAACCTACATGCTTAATTGTATTGCCATAGACGACGAGCCATTAGCTCATGTTATTCTTGAAAATTATTTAAAAAAAATACCATTTGTAAACTTAAAAGAAACATTCACAAGTGTGGATGATGCTATTAAATACTGTGAATCAAATCCAATTGATTTAATTTTTTTAGATATACAAATGCCTCTTATTAATGGAGTCGATTTTTGCAAAGCACACTGTAAAGACAAAATGGTTATTTTTATTACAGCCTTCGAAAACTACGCCGTGCAAGGATTTGAACTAAACGCTATAGACTATTTACTTAAACCCATTGATGAAAATCGATTTAAAATAGCTGTTACAAAAGCAAGAGATTATTACAACTACACACACAACTTAGTAGTTGGGCCCAAAAAAACATTTTTATTTGTTCGTTCAAAATACACATTAATAAAAATCCAATTTGATGACATTGAATACATTGAAACACTTGATGATTACCTCAAAATAAATTTAGTTGGAGGAAATACTATTTTAACTAAAATGAATTTGAAGAACATCTTGAGTAGTTTGGATGAAAATGTTTTTATTCGTGTTCATCGCTCTTATGCCATTAACCTCAATAAAATTGAGTCAATCCGTGGTAAGCTCATTAAAATTAGCGATGTTGAAATTCCGATAGGAAGTAGCTTCGATAAAGAATTTAATGATAAATTGGCTTTACTTAATGCATAGAAAGGAAGCCGTGCGTTTTTTTATTTCTCGTAATGGTATAAAATACTTCACCTACATTTATTAATTTTTTTTATTCAAGTCAAAAAATTAACCAAAAAAAAGAATACTTTAAAAAACAATCAATCTATTCCAACTCTGCTTAGTATTTGATTATTTTCTACGTTTTTGCCCTATTTCATTAAAAATGACTTATTTACCGACTCAATTGACCCGTTTGCCGAATATTTAAAACAGTAATTGGATAAAATTGTTATTTTCAAGAATAATATAGCCATATCAAAAATTGACGAAAGGTTTTTTTGTCATCTTATGAAAATGAACATGAAAAAAATCAAGATTGTAATTCTAATTACCTTAATTACTAATGCCATTAGCAGTTACAGTCAATGTGCACTATACACGTTTAAATCAAATTATAATGCAGTATGCGCTAATGATCAAGTAATATTAACAGCTATTGCAACCCAGCCAAACTATGGAAATGGCAGTGATGGAGCGTTAACCGTAAGTGCCTCAACGACTGTAAATACTGTTCAATCGGCCGTTGCAGGGGTTATTGGCACTGCTGGAAGTTACTCAATAGCAGTTGCTAATGCAACAGGATTTGCTGTTGGTAAAGAAATTTTAATTATCAGCATGCAAGATTCAACTCAAAGCATTGCCAATACAGTCGGGCTTTACGAATTCAAAACAATAACAAGTATTTCTTCAAACACAATAACATTTTCTCAGCCTTTAACAAACACCTATTTAGCAACAACCTACTTTAAACATCAAGTTATTTTAGTGCCTAATTACACTAACGTAACCGTAAACAGTGGTGGAATTTTAACCTGTAACACTTGGAATGGTGCAACAGGTGGAGTTTTAATTTTCAGAGTTAGTGGAAATTTAATCATTAATACTGGTGGTATAATTTCAGCTTCTCAAAAAGGGTACAGAGGTATAGGTCATCCAGCCATTTATAGAAATTACAATGGTGCACAAGGCGAGGGAATTTATGGTCAAGGTTATATTGGAGCAGCATCATCTGGAGCAAATGGCTATTGGAACTTTCCAAATGGAAATGGCGGCGGCGGAGCAACTGGAACCGGTGATGCGGGCGGCGGCGGTGGTGGTTCTTACGGAACCCTTGGTACAGTTGGTGTAAATTCGGGAGTGCATAATAAAGGATTAGCAGGTAAATTAGTTGGAGATTCAGCGGTTGCGCGATTGTATTTTGGTGGGGCTGGCGGCGAAGGTGGCGCCGATGAAGATGGTGGTGCTCCCGGCAAAGGTGGAAATGGGGGTGGAATCATATACATTGGTGCAGGTTCTATTACTAATAACGGAACGATTGTGAGCAATGGAGAAGCAGGAGGAAATGGAGGAAATACAGGCGGCGGCGGTGGTGGCGGAATGGGCGGTGGAGCCGGTGGAGCCGGTGGGACTATTCAACTAGGATTAAATTCTTTTTCAGGTACTGGAACAAATATAACGGTTAATGGTGGCGCCTTAGGAACTGGTAATGGCGGTGGAAACGGTGGTGCTGGAGGAAAAGGTAGAATTCGTTTTGATATGACGAGTACTCCACCGACAACAAACCCTTTAGCATTTCAAGGTATTCCCAATCCAATTGCTGGAGTAACTTATAGTTGGTCAACAGGTGCAACAACAAATAGCATTGCTGTTGCTCCAACCTCAACTTCTACTTATTCTGTTGCGGTAACATCTACAGCTACTTGTGCAGGTTTAACCTCAAGTCAAACCATCATTGTAAATCCTCAAACAGCCACACTTACTGTCAATACGCCTTCTGTTTGTGCAGGTTTTACTTCTACTTTAATAGCAAGCGGTGGCGGATTAATCCCTAATTCTGTTTCTAATTTAGTAGCGTATTACCGTTTTGATGAAGGTAGTGGAATAACTGCCAATGATTTAAGTGGGAACGTGTTAACTGGAACGTTAGTAAACACACCTGTTTGGAGCACATCAACCGCCTCCATTTTCCCCTCAGCAGGAAATTCATTAACATTTAACAACTCTAATACATTTGTAAACATCGCCGATGCGCCCATTATATCGACACTTCAAAGTTCGTTGACTATTGAAGCATGGGTATATCCAACCGATAATTCAAATAATACGATTATTGATAGAGCGAATGATAATTTTCTTTTTGGAACAACTTTTAATGGTCAATCTGGGATTGCTTTTTATAACGCAGCTACAGGTTGGCGCTATAGCACTGTTGCAGTTCCTCAAAATCAATGGTCACATGTTGCAGCAACGTGGTCTTATGACGGGCTTGATGGAAAACTTACATTCTACGTAAATGGAGTGTTTTCTAATCAATTTACAATAAATGCAAATTTAACTTTTGGCACAGGAAATATGAACATCGGACGAAGACAACCAACGGGATGTCAATGCGATTATTTTAACGGAAGAATAGATGAAGTGAAGATTTGGAATATTCCCAGAACTCAAGCACAATTAGCTTCCCAAAAAAATATTTCATTAAGTTCTTATGTCTGGTCTGGAGGTATTACCAACGGTGTACCATTTACACCTACTACCTCTGCAACATTTACTGTTTCTAATCAATTTGGATGTGCTACGCCTATTACTGTTTTAGTTTCGGCGCCTCCAATCGTAGTAAGCGGGACAAATGCTGTTTGCCCTGGAACGCCAGTTACTTTAACAGCGAGTGGAGCAAACACTTACACTTGGAGCAACGGAAGTAACAGTACAAATATTACGGTTACGCCTACAGTAACCACAACATATACGGTTAGTGGTACAGCTCCAAATGGTTGTTTTTTACCTATTTTTAAAACCGTTGTCTTAGATGTGGTTCCAACAATAAGTATACTCAATCCAGGAAGTATCCCTAATTGTAGTTCAACAACATTAACGGCTACTGCTCCTATGTTAGGTACTGGTGGAGTCATCACCTATTCTAATGGCTATGCTATACATACTTTTAAATCGTCTGATGTGTTTAAAATGCCTTTCACTGGGCCAGTTGAAGTAATGGTTGTTGCCGGCGGTGGCGGGGGGGGAAATGATATGGGTGGCGGTGGTGGAGCCGGCGGTGTTGTTTATTCATCAGCTTTAACTGTTAATACAGGCTCTTATAATGTTATTGTTGGTTTAGGTGGAAATGGAGCAGCGGCAGGATCAGGAGGAGTTGGTACAAATGGGGGGAATTCAATTTTCCATACATTAACCGCAATAGGCGGTGGCTATGGGGCTTCAAGACATAATGGTAATAACAATCCAGCATCCATTGGTGGCAGTGGTGGTGGCGCTTCTGGTGGAGGAGTGCCAGCAGGTGGTAGCGGTGGTGCAAATGCAGTCGGAACTCTAGGTCAAGGTTTTGCAGGTGGCGCTGGTGCTGGAGCATGGTATCCAGGTGGCGGCGGCGGAGCTGGTGGTGTAGGTCAAAATCAACCTGCGGATGGTGGTCCTGGCATAAGGTATTTATCTCTAAGTCCATTTTATTTTTCGGGAGGCGGCGGAGGTGCTGGTCACAGTGGTAATCCAGGAAATGGTGGAATTGGAGGCGGCGGCGGAGGTGGCGCATATAACTCAGTCGTTTCGATCGGTGGCGCGGGTATTAATAATGGATTATCAGGTGGTGCTGGTGGTAATCAACCTGGTGGAAACGCAGGAGCAAACACCGGCGGTGGTGGTGGTGGTGGCTCGCATAACAATTCCAATAATAAAGGCGGTAATGGAGGCTCTGGTATCGTCATCATCAAATATTTAATTCCACCAAGTCAAACTTATTCCTATTTATGGTCAACAGGTGCTACTACATCTAGTATTGTTGTATCTCCAACAGTTAATACAACCTATTCCGTTGTTTTAACTAATACAACCGGCTGTACTGCAAATAGCAGTGTTATCACATTATCAGTTACACCTTTAAATATTGCCATCATTAATCCAGGTTCTATTCCTAATTGTTCTTCAGCAACGCTAACAGCAAACGCCTATGGTAACCCTGTTGTATTAACTTATTCTACAGTTGGCGAATACTCATTTGTTGCACCTCCAGGTCTCACCTCAATCGAATATATGGTTGTTGCCGGCGGTGGCGGCGGTGGAAATGACATGGGCGGCGGCGGCGGCGGTGGTGGCGTATTGTATGGAACAACAACATTAACCCCTGGGCAAACTTATGTCGTAAGTGTTGGTAATGGTGGTAATGGCGCGGCAGCTGGTACTGGTGGTAATGGAACAAATGGTGGTGTTTCTAAATTTGGTACAATAACCGCTATTGGCGGTGGATATGGGGCCTCAAAACATAATAGTAATGCCTTCCCTGCAAATATTGGAGGAAGTGGTGGTGGTGCATCAGGAGGTGGACTTCCTGCTGGTGGTAACGGAGGTATAAATGCCGCAGGTATTGCTGGGCAAGGAAATGCTGGTGGAATTGGTGCAGGAACTTGGTACCCAGGCGGAGGCGGAGGCGCTGGCGGTGTTGGATTGAGTCAACCTGCCAATGGTGGCCCTGGAATACGTTATTTATCAATGAGTTCATTTTTCTTTGGAGGTGGCGGCGGAGGCGCTGGTCATGATGGAAATTCAGGTAATGGTGGAATTGGCGGTGGCGGTGGCGGTGGCGCATGGAATTCTGTCGTTTCAACTGGAGGACTCGGTCTTAATAATGGATCCTCAGGACAAGCAGGTGGAAATAAACCTGGCGGAAATGCAGGAGCAGCAACGGGAGGCGGCGGCGGCGGTGGTTCGCACCACAATAGTAATAATAAAGGAGGTGACGGAGGTTCAGGTATTGTTATCCTTAAATATAACCTCCCAGCAGTAAATACGTGGAGTTATACGTGGTCAAATGGTGGGGCTAATTCGCAAAGTATCGTTATTTCACCAACGGTTAATACTTCCTATTCAGTTACTTTAACCAATCCAAATGGATGTTCGGCAACAAGTAGTGCTGTTACGGTTAGTGTCAATCCATTATTTATTCAAATTAACAGTCCAGCATCTATTCAAAATTGTAATTCTGCTACTTTATCAGCCTCAGCTCCAATTATAGGGACTGGTGGAAACATTACAACATCAGGTGGGTACGCGATTCATACATTTACAAACGTTGGAGCCAGTGTATTTACTCCTCCAGCAGGTGTTGCGGTTGAATATTTAGTGGTTGCTGGTGGAGGTGGTTCTGGTTATTCTAATGGAACTGGCGGAGGAGGCGGAGGAGGTGTATTAACTGGAACAACAGGAATATTAAGTAGTTCTGCTTACACCATTAATGTTGGTGCTGGAGGTATTGGTGTTAATAATGGAAGTTCCAGAGGAGGAAATGGATCAAATTCATCTGCATTTACCTTTACAGCGATTGGTGGTGGTGGTTCTGGAAGTGAAGGTTCATTTGGCGCAGGGAATTCCGGTGGCAGTGGCGGAGGCGGTGTGCGAGGTTATACAGGTGGAACAGGAACTTCGGGCCAAGGTTTTACTGGAGGTTCTAATGTAAGTGATGGTGCACCGCACTACTCTGGTGGTGGAGGTGGTGGAGCAGGTGGAGCAGGCACAAATGGTTCTGCTTCAGTTGTTGGTGTTGGAGGTATTGGTATACAAAGTAGTATTTCAGGAACGGCTAAATATTATGGTGGCGGAGGCGGAGCTGGGTCTTATAATAACGGATCTGGTCAAGCAAGTTCAGGTGCCGGTGGTTTAGGTGGAGGCGCCATGGGCGGAACAAGCCCATCTGATGGTCAAAATAGAAACGGGTTGCCAAATACTGGTGGTGGCGGTGCTGGTTATGGTATTCAAAATGGTTTAACTTGTGGTAATGGCGGTTCGGGAATAGTCATACTTAGGTATTTAATGCCTATTCCTCCTAGTTATTCATATGCCTGGTCGAATGGAGCAAACACACAAACCATTGTTGTTAGCCCAAGTGTAACAACAACCTATTCGGTAGTACTCACCAATACATCTGGCTGTGTAGCAAATAGTAGTCCAAAAACTTTATCCGTTACTCCTTTATCTATTCAAATTACGAATCCTGGTTCTATACCAAATTGTACTTCAGCAACCTTAACGGCAACTACTCCATTACTTGGAACGGGTGGTATCATCACCTATACAAATGGTTATGCTATTCACACATTTACCAGTTCAGGTGTATTCAATTTACCATCTACTGTAACAGCTACTGTTTTAGTAGTTGCTGGCGGCGGAGGTGGTGGTATGGACATGGGCGGCGGCGGCGGCGGCGGCGGCGTTGTCTATTCTTCCAGTTTAACCATTAATGCCGGAACTAACAGTGTAGTGGTAGGTAATGGAGGCACAGGTGCACCAGCAGCCAACACATTTGGCCAGCCAGGCGGGCATCAATATACAATTCCAGCAACTAATGGGCAAAATTCAACCTTTAATGGCATTGTAGCCTTTGGTGGTGGTAGAGGCGGCAGTTCTTATTGGCCATATACCCCAGGAGGTCCTGGAGGTAATGGCGGTAGTGGTGGCGGTCCATCTGGATATGGATCAAACAGCGGTCAAGGTGCTGGATTAGGCACGGTTGGTCAAGGAAATAATGGTGGTAACGCAGGAGGATCTCATTATTCCGGTGGCGGCGGTGGCGCTGGCTCTGCAGGTTCTGGTGGTACAAGTTTACCACATGGTGGCGCCGGCATTCAATATCCTGGAATCAGTCCGTTTTATTTCGGCGGCGGCGGCGGCGGCGCAGGTTACTCTATTAATGGAGGAAACGGTGGTATTGGCGGCGGTGGCGGTGGTGCAGTTGGTTCGACCACAGGAGGTGTTGGTTATAATAATGGTTCACCTGGTGGTGGAGGTTCAACAGGAGGTAATCCACAAGTGCCAGGAGGAAATGCTGGTGCAAACACTGGCGGTGGCGGTGGCGGTGGCTCACATTACAACGCCAACAATAAAGGTGGTGAAGGTGGAAGAGGCATTGTAATTATTAAATACCTAATACCAACAAGCGCAGTTGTTTATAATTATACTTGGTCAACAGGTGATACTACTCAAAGTATTGTCGTATCTCCAAACTCAACTACAAGTTATTCGGTTGTTTTAACAACCACAGCAGGCTGCGTAGCAAACAGTAGTCCTATAACATTATCCGTTACGCCATTAAATATTCAAATCATAAATCCAGGTACTATTCCTAATTGTTCTTCAGCTACCTTAACAGCAATTACAATGGGGGATCCTGTTATTGTTACTTATACCAATACTGGTGCATCAACATTTAGCGTTCCTGCTGGAATTACTAATTTAGAATATTTAATTGTTGCAGGTGGTGGCGGAGCCGGCGTTTCAAATGGAACTGGTGGCGGTGGCGGTGGCGGAGTATTAAACGGAACAGCTACAGTTATTCCTGGTCAGACATACCCAATAAATGTTGGTGTCGGTGGATCAGGAGCAGTTAATACTGGTACAACAGGTTCAAATGGCGCTAATTCATCAGCATTTTCATTTACCGCTATTGGTGGTGGAGGATCAGGTAGCGAAGGTTCTGGAGCTAATCGTAATGGTGTCGCTGGTGGAAGTGGTGGCGGTGGCGTTCGAGGCGGAACTGGCGGTTCAGGCACAGCAGGTCAAGGTTTTGCAGGTGGTTCCAATGTAAGTGATGGTGGCCCACACTACTCTGGCGGCGGAGGAGGAGGAGCAGGCGGAGCAGGAACAAATGGAACCGCTTCTATTGTTGGTGCAGGTGGTATTGGCATACAAAGTAGCATTTCAGGAACTGCTAAATACTATGGTGGAGGTGGCGGAGCTGGGTCTTATAACAACGGATCTGGTCAAGCAAGCTCAGGTGCAGGAGGCTTAGGGGGTGGAGCAATGGGTGGAACTAGTCCATCAGATGGCCAAAATAGAAACGGTCTGCCAAATACTGGTGGCGGCGGCGCAGGAACCGGTAATATTGGAAATGCAGGCGGAAATGGAGGTTCAGGAATTGTCATTGTAAAATACTACTTGCCATCTAATAATGTATATAATTATTCATGGTCAACAGGCGCAACGACGCAAAGTATCGTTGTTTCACCAAATTCAAACACATCCTATTCAGTTGTTTTATCAAATACAGCCGGCTGTGTAGCCAATAGTAGTCCAATTACACTATCGGTTACACCGTTAAATTTTCAAATTACATCAACACCGTCTGTCATCTGTGCAGGAAGTCCAGCTACCTTAACAACAGCCTCTTCAGGTACAGCAACAGGTGGTGTTGTTAGTTATTCAGGCGGATACACGATTCATACGTTTACAGCAAATAGTACGTTTAGTGTAACTGGTAATTTACCAATTGAATACCTTGTAGTTGGCGGCGGTGGCGGCTCAGGTGGTTTTGGTGGTGGCGGTGGTGCTGGCGGTTTACTCGCAGGTTCTACCTCTATCACTTCAGGAAGTTACTCTGTAGTTGTAGGTGCTGGTGGTATTGGGGAAACGAGTAACGATAGTGGAGGAAGTAATGGTGGTAATTCCTCTATATTTACCTATACAGCAATTGGCGGAGGGAAAGGTCGTCACGGCACACAAGGAACAACCGGTGGCTCTGGCGGTGGTAATGGCTATGGCGCTAATACGCCAGGCGGTTTAGGTACAGCTTTACAAGGTAATAATGGAGGTTTCTGTCCTGGTGCTTATGGTGGTGGTTACCCAGGCGCTGGTGGCGGCGGTGCAGGTGGTGTTGGTGGAAATTCATCCTCTTCGGGTGGTGGTACCGGCGGAGCAGGCGGAGCAGGTTTTTTATCCTCTATCAGTGGTACCGCAAAATACTATGCTGTAGGAGGTCCTGGATCGGCTCGTTCTGGCGGTACTCAAGGAGCAGCTGCACCTGGTGGTTCAACCGCAGGTCAAGTTGGCGCTGCTAATACTGGAAATGGCGCTGGAGGTGGAAACGTAACTCAATGGGTTGGTATGAATGGTGGTTCAGGGGTTGTTATTGTTCGGTATTTAACTTCTGCGGCATCAGCCACAGCAAGTTTATTTTCATGGTCAACAGGTGCAACTAGCTCTAGTGTTATTGTTACACCAAGTGTTACAACAACATACTCTGTAACAGGAACTAATACATTAGGTTGCATAGGTACAACAGTCGTTAAGACAGTTTCGGTGAATCCTATTCCAACAGTAGTTGTAAATAGTGGAACTGTTTGTAGTGGAAACACATTTTCGATCAATGCATCAGGTGCAATAACCTATACCTATTCAGGAGGCAGCGCAGTGGTGAGTCCAACTGTTTCAACTGATTACACAGTTACAGGAACAGGCTCTAATGGTTGTACGGGTGTTGAAACTAGTTCTGTTACAGTTAATCCTAAACCAACCATAACAGTAAACTCAGGTACAATTTGTTCAGGTCAATCTTTTACAATGGTTCCAAGTGGAGCTTCAACTTATACTTATACGGGAGGTTCAGCAATTGTAAGCCCAACTTTAACTACATCCTACAGCATAACAGGCACAAGTGCTGAGGGTTGTGCAAGTTCTAATACGGTAATTAGTACGGTTAATGTTAGCCCTGCGCCAGCATTAACTATTAGTGGTAATGCTACTATTTGTGCAGGTAGTTCAGCAACTTTATCTGCGTCCTCAGCTTCTTTATCATCTGCAATAGGAGGAGTAATTACTTATTCAGCAGGTTACGTAATCCATACATTTACATCATCTGCTACATTTAGTGTTCAATCCTCACTAAATGCAGAATACCTAGTTGTTGCTGGAGGTGGAGGTGGTGGTGGAATCACGGGCGGCGGCGGCGGCGGCGGCGGTGTTCGAACAGGAAGTTTAAGCCTCTCAGCTACTAATTATTCTATTACTGTAGGAAATGGTGGTAATGGAGGTATTGGACAAGGGAATACTGGAAACAATTCTTCAATAGCTTCATTAATTGTATCTTTAGGTGGAGGTTATGGTGGATCTAATGGTGGCATTTCAAACGGTGGAGTCGGAGGTTCAGGAGGAGGAGCAGGAGCAGCTAATTCTTCTGTTGCCGGAGGAGCTGGTACTGTTGGCCAAGGTTATAATGGAGGAGCAATTGGTAGCTGGGGCGGATGCTATGGTACTGGAGGTGGCGGCGGCGCAGGTGGGGTAGGAATCGCTGGTAACTCGTCTAATGCTGGTAATGGAGGAATAGGTATTACTAGTTCAATTTCTGGTATTTCTTCGTATTATGGCGGCGGCGGCGGCGGAGGTAGATATCTGTGCGGAAGCAGTGGTTTAGGAGGCTTAGGTGGTGGTGGAAATGCTCCAATAGGAAATGGATTACAAAATACTGGCGGTGGCGGAGCTGGTCAAAATGATAATAATGGAGTTGTTCCAGGTGGTAATGGCGGTTCAGGCATAGTAATTATCCGTTATTTATCTCCTGGTTCAGGCCCTAGTTCTGCAAGCACATATACGTGGTCAACAGGTGCAACAACTTCTAGTATTATTATTACGCCAAGTGTAACTACTACATATTCAGTTGCAGGAACTTCTTCTATAGGTTGTGTTGGTAATACAACAGCATTTACAGTTTCTGTAACGCCAATACCAACTGTTGCAGTTAGCAGTGGTACAATTTGTAGCGGAAATTCATTTACAATGATTCCAAGTGGAGCAACTACTTATACGTATTCAAGTGGAACAGCAGTTGTAAGCCCAACCGTTTCAACGAACTATACAGTAACAGGTGCAAATGTAAATGGTTGTATTGGCGTTGAGACAAGTTCGATAACGGTAAATCCTAAACCAATATTAACAGTAAATAGTGGCACCATTTGTTCAGGCCAATCTTTTACAATGGTTCCAAGTGGAGCGTCAACATATACTTATACGGGCGGTTCGGATGTTGTGAATCCTATAGTAACTACAAGTTATACTATAACAGGAACCAGTGCGTTAGGATGTCCTAGTTCCAATTCAGTTATTTGTAATGTTAATGTAAGTCCTGCTCCAGCATTAACCGTAAGCGGTAATGCCACTATTTGTGCAGGTAATTCAGCCACATTATCAGCAGGAACTTCAGTGTCTTCTGGCCCTAGTAATGCTGTTAATTTTGATGGTGCAGATGATTACATTTCCATCCCAAGTAATTCCCAACTCATGTTAACAACAGGCTGGACATTAGAAACTTGGGTTAAACGCTCATCAGCTGGGGCACAACATAGTTTGATTGAAAAATACGATTGGACAGGCGGAGCTGGTGGCTATCTTTTGCGTATTTTGTCATCAGGTCAAGTGAATGCAGCAAATATACTAGGAACTTCATCAGATGCAATCTCTGGTACAACCATCATTAATCCGGGTGCCTGGTATCATGTAGCTGCAACTTTTGATCCAGCAGCAAATGTTCTAAAAGTTTATGTTAATGGTGTACTCGAAGGCACTAACAATGCAGCTAATTTAAATCCAGCACCTTCCACACAGTCTTTAAAATTAGGTTGTTATGGAAATACACCTGCAGGATCTCTGTTAAACGGTTCAATGGATGAAGCGCGTGTTTGGAATACTATCAGAACTCAGCCACAAATAGCTGCTAATATGAGTGTAACGATCCCATCTAGTTCTCCTGGATTAGTTGCCTATTATCAGTTTAATGAATCTTCAGGGCTCACCACTTCAGATAATTCAATAAATTCAAATATTGGAACATTTACGAATGGCCCAACTAGACAAATTCCATCAACTGCACCTATTTCAGGCTCAGGTTCTGTTGCGAGTTCATATGCATGGTCAACAGGTGCATCAACATCAAGTATTGTTGTTACACCAAGTGTTACAACAACTTATTCTGTGGTTGGTACATCTTCTTTGGGATGTGTTAGTAATCCGAGTGTATTCACAGTTACAGTTATAGCTAATCCAACGGTTGCTGTTAGTAATGCTACTATTTGTAATGGCAATTCATTTACATTAACGCCAAGTGGAGCAACAACTTATACATATTCTAGCGGAACAGCAGTTGTAAGCCCAACCGTTTCAACGAACTATACAGTAACAGGTGCAAATGTAAATGGTTGTATTGGCGTTGAGACAAGTTCGATAACGGTAAATCCTAAACCAATATTAGCAGTAAATAGTGGCACCATTTGTTCAGGCCAATCTTTTACAATGGTTCCAAGTGGCGCTTCAACTTACACATATTCCGGAGGTTCGGCTATTGTGAGTCCTATGGTAACGACTAGTTATACTTTAACAGGAACCAGTGCGTTAGGATGTCCTGGCACTAATTCTGTGATAAGCACAGTCGTCGTTAATGCAACTCCAACAATTAGTGTCAACTCTGCTTCAATATGTACTGGTAATAATTTTACTATGACACCAAGTGGCGCTTCTACTTATACCTATTCAAGCGGAAGTAATGTTGTTAACCCATTAACCAATACAACATACAGCGTCAATGGTACAAGCGCACAAGGTTGTATCAGCGGAAATACTGCTATAAGTTCAGTAACGGTTAATATTACGCCAACTATTTCGGTAAACGCAGGTATCATATGTTCAGGAACTAATTTCACCTTAACGCCTAGTGGAGCTAATAGCTATACTTATTCAGGTGGCAGTTCAGTTGTGAGTCCGATGACAAGTACAACCTACTCTGTTAGCGGAATCAGCGCTCAAGGATGTGTAAGTTTTAATCCTGCCATTACAACCATAACTGTAAACACAACACCAACCGTATCTGTCAACTCGGGTGTCATTTGTACAGGTAATAGTTTTACTATGAACCCAACAGGTGCTTCAACGTATACCTACTCTAGTGGAACGAATGTGGTGAATCCTTTAATTAATACAACTTACAGTATAACTGGAACAAGTGCACAGGGTTGCATCAGTGCGAATACGGCTATTAGTTCCGTAACGGCAAACATCACACCAACCATTTCAGTCAATGCTGGAGTGATTTGTACTGGGAATTCATTTACTTTAGTTCCAAGTGGTGCAAGTACCTATACCTACTCTAGTGGAAGTAACATTGTTAATCCTTTAATCAACACAACATACAGTGTTAACGGAACGAGTGCTCAAGGCTGTGTGAATGTAACACCGGCTGTTTCAACAATCACCGTTAACATCACACCTACAATTACAGTGAATAGTGGAATTATTTGTTCGGGGAATACCTTTACGTTAATTCCTGGTGGAGCTAGTACATACACTTACTCTGGTGGTTCAAATACAGTGAATCCAATGGTTACGACTAATTACTCTGTAACAGGAACCAGTGCGTTAGGTTGCGTTGGATTTAATCCAGCTATTACAACCATCACGGTTAATGCAACGCCTACTATCAGTGTAAATAGTGGAACAATATGCTTTGGAGGAACCTTCACCTTAACACCTACTGGCGCAGCAACCTATACCTACTCTAGCGGAACTGCGGTTGTCAATCCTACTACAACGACTACTTTTTCAGTATCTGGTACAAGTTTACAAGGTTGTCCTAATGTTGGCTTGGCAGTCAATACGGTTACTGTAAGAACTTTACCTGTGCTAGTTTCTACACCAACTGTTTCAGCAAGTAATTGTATCACGCCTACTGGAGCAGTGAATTCTGTTTCTGTGTCGGGTGCTGCAACGCTTACATACAGCTGGACGAATAGCGCGCCTACGTTAGTTGGAACATCTAATAACTTAATTAATCAACCTGCTGGTAATTATACATTAACTGCAACAGATGGATTTGGTTGTAAAAATACCTTTGGTCCTTACATCATTCCTAATTTAAGTGCTCCTGCTGCTCCTACAGCTAGTGCAACTTCCAATTCAGTGTGTACTGGTAACACCATTAATTTATTTGCAAATACAG
>JBIISW010000133.1:0-6597 GCA_044340865.1 Bacteroidia bacterium
AACGGAAAAATTGGCAACATCTATATTTTTGACAATAAGGGCAGGCCCATTAAACATCTGATGCGAAATCAACCATTAACACACGAAGGCGCGATCAGCTGGAACGGAATGAATGATGACAACGAAAAAGCTGCCATTGGTAACTATCTTATTTATATTGAAATATTTGACTTATCAGGGAAATTAAATCGACATAAACTGATTTGCACATTGGCAGGTAAATTATAATTTGTTTGAACAAAAATATGATTCAAGATTTTTTAGCGCTCATATATCCAAGAAACTGCATAGCCTGCGGCAATTCGTTATTTAAACATGAAGATCAAGTTTGTAATTATTGTTTTAGTAATTTACCTAAAACACATTTTAATAAACTACATAAAAATCCGGTAGAAGAATTATTTTATGGAAGAATCTCTTTAAACTTTGCGACGAGTTATTATTTATTTCATAAAAAAGGAAACGTACAAAGTCTTTTACATGCTATTAAATACAGAGGAAATAAACAATTAGCCACATTATTAGGAAATTGGTTTGGAAATTATTTACGTGATGAAAAAAAAATAATGCAAGCTGACTTCTTATTACCTATACCCTTGCATGAAAAAAAATTAAAGCAACGTGGCTATAATCAGAGTGAAGAATTTGCCATTGGCTTATCACAAAAATTAGAAATAGAAACAAATACAACTCTACTCATACGCAAAGCATTCACAACTACGCAAACAAAAAAAAATAAATATGAGCGTTGGGAAAACGTCGAACAGGTGTTTGAAGTCACTGATGCTCATGCCTTAAAAAATAAACATGTTGTTATAGTTGACGATGTTATAACAACAGGTGCAACCATAGAAGCTTGTTGCGAGGTGTTGCAGCAAGTAGAAGGTATTAAAATTTCCGTATTAAGTCTTGCGTTTGCATCAAGGTAAAATTTATTTATTCCATAAAAAAAGCTCCTACAAATTATGCAGGAGCTTTCTAAAAAAAATTCTATCAATTATCTTAATGGCGTTATATTTCCAATATAACCATACCCCATTTTAGCATTACCACTAAAAAATGGTATAAATACAACAGGTGGGCAAAGAATTGCTCCTAAACAGCCAAAAAGTATTGGAAGAGGCTTTACTTTTGTTTTTGATGATTGCACGTACATACTATTATCTATAACCGTAATATTGAAAGGAGAAATTGTCTTTCTGTCTTTCTTTTTACAGTTTTCAGCATTTACTTTATATTCATCTTTTTTGTAAGCGCCTGTTTTAAAATCAAAAACGGCATACTCAAACCGATCCAAACGTTGTGATTTTGATTTGGAATTTCTTCCGTTTTTCTTTTGCGCATCTAACTGAAATGCTGAACCATAAACAACATACATCTTATTGTCTTTATTGATGACTTTTAAATCGTAGATATTTATTCCATCATAGGTAATTTGTCTGTCTAAATTTGATGCCCAAACTAAAGCGCCAGTATTATCCACTTTAAAAGCTGTTACATTTGATTTTCGGCAATAATAATTTGTGACACAATTTCCCTTAGCATCACAACTAGTTCTTGAATAATTGTACATAATAGATGTAAATAACACAACACTATTATCATCAATAGATTGAATGTCTTCAATCACGTAGTCATCATTTAAAGAAGATTCATCAGATTCTTTTGAACGCTTTGATTTTAAAATTCCGCCTTTTTTCTTGTCTTTTTTATCCTTTGCAAATAACTTATCGATGGTTGCTTTGTCGAACGAAGAAAAATTAACAGACGACATCACATTGGTGGTGTTATCTATTTCTGCGTAAAAAATACCATGCAAGTCATTTCCTTGTCTGTCTTTTAATAAATCGCAGTACAAACTAAAAATTTTTGTTTTGGTTGGTGTGACAATATAATCTAATCCAAATAAATTTTTATCTTCAAACTTCAGCGGAAAGCTTGTATATTTACCTGTTTTAGGTGTTACAATCGTTAATAAATTATAGATAAAACTTTCGTGTTTCTTTAATTCTTTACGCTCTTCTTTATCCATAATAGTTTTAGTGTTAATGTATAAAAGACCATCATCACCAATTTCATAACTAGCAGATAAATAACTATTTCTTGCTGAATACGGTAATGTAATTTGGTTTGATGCATCATAAGATAAATCATTCTTTAAGACTTTGTATTCAAACTTTACGTTCTCACCTTTTTCTCTTGGTAATTCAGCGCCAATAATAATTTTCTCTCCGGCTTTCTTATTGCCGATGACAAATAAATTTGGGTTACTTTTTTTACCAGTAGCCTTCACTTCATATATTTTTTTCAATTTTACTTTTTCGTTTAAACTTGCGTCATACACTTGGGCGTATAATTCAGAAGAACCCTTCCCTGTTTTTATCCAAAAAATATTGACTGTATTTTCAAAAACGATTTGACTGTGGTATTTCAAATCGTTCATCAATTCTTTGTCGCCTTCATTTTCTTTGTATCCAATGATAGCAGCTTGAGCCACTTGATCCATCGTTTTTTTATCGTATGCTACGATTTTAACTTTACTATTTTTTTTTGAAGAATTATATGCTGCCTTATTGTATTTAGCATACACATATTTTGAATTACCGCCAATAAAATCGTCGAAAAATCCGTCTTTCTTATTCTCGTATTCTTGCATATCTGACCAATTAAGATCGATTGACTGCGCTTGTGCGCAAAAAGTGCTAGCCAAAAGACTAACGAATAATACTAATTTTTTCATAGTTTTTGTTATGTGATTTTAAAGATTAATAATATAAACAATTGTTTTGAATTGATAATAGTCTCGTTTTTTATAAGATAAAATTTGCTAAAAAATTCATCTAAAAATAACATTATCAGGCTATAATTTAGATCTCAATTCTGATTATTTGTTGAATCCGATTCCAAACGAATAGCCAACACCAAAATAAATAGTTTGTTTAGCAACCCTTGCTTGACTGATACTGTATTCATAGGTGTAAGGGGTGGATTGATTGGTAGCTAATAAATACACTGGAGTGTACCTGTAGGAACGATAACCTAAGCTTACCCAAAATTCGTGTGAGGTAACTAATTTTGTAACTGTATTAAACTGATACCCATATTTTAAAGCAAAAATGTTATGACTGTATTTAATCATAGGACTTCCAGAAATGCTGTACAAATAATTAGAACCCATGCTAGAAACATCTAAAACGTAATTCATTTTGTTTGCATAATGTGCATAATCAAGCTGAAAATAGCTATAGCCATAATTCCAGTAATTTTCAAACTTAAACTTTGGTGCAACATTAAAATACAACGAAGGGCCATCGTGCGTGCTAGCTGATAAAACATCAGTAGAAGGAACTTCATATTGATTATATTTATCGGTTATGCCCATTCCTGAGCCAGCTAAAGAGAAGATTAAATCTCTGTTGTAATTAAATCCTAACCCCCCAACAAAAGAGAAATAATCCGAAAAATTTCTTTCATAATGTAATGCAAATATACTACGTAATAATAATGTTGGTGAAAACTTGACAATATTCTTTGGATAATCACCATCGTTATGTGAGCCCGATGACCCAGACTTGGATGTTTTTGAATCAACTGATAATGGGCCAGAACCCTTTGGGGTATACTGCCCGTCTAAGTCATTTGTGTTTGCAGGAACTGTAGTTTGTGCATGCAACAAGACGTTACAAAAGCAAAAAACGATTATGAAAATTTGTTTAATAGACATGATTTTAAATTATTTGAGTCAAAAAGATGAAGTTGAGTTATTTTATTTTTATCAAGGTAACATACGTTGAAAGTATTTTTATTTTTTCTTCCAAGGTTAAATTTTGTATGCTTTTATCATTTGGTAAAGCCGATGTTTCTCCAACAGCTTCTATAAGATTTTTTATGTAATTAAGTTTTACGGCGTACGACACATTGTCGGTTTGTGAGACAGTCGCTTTAATTAAACCAATCAATTCACCATTATTATTAAAGACAGGGCCGCCGCTATTTCCTGGTTGTACAGGGATTGAGGATTGAAACGTACTTAAGCTTCCATTGTATCCTGTTTTTGAACTGATTTTTCCGTCTGTATATTTCGCTTCTTTCCCCATACCTGATAAGGCTAAAGGAAAACCAATAGTGAAAGCACTTGCGCCCACTTCAACAGCGCCCGATTCTTTAAATGAATATTTTAATTTCGGTATTGGCTTAAAGGCTTCATCATTTATTTTTAAAATAGCCAAATCATTGTCTTTATCTTTTTGCACCAAAATAGCTGAATAGGTTTTTGAAACGCCTTCATTAGTTAATTCCACCTGAATTTTATTGGCATTATCTATCACATGTTCATTTGTGATGATGTAACCATTTTCTGAAATTAATATACCAGACCCAGTCGCTTTGACATCATAATCTGATTTTGAAACAGACACACTGCTGTTGGAATAATTAATTTCTTTACAAACTAAATTGTCTACTAGCACGGTTCCTTTGCCTGATAAAGAAAATCCGATATTAGACCCAACCAATGTGAAACGTGCACAACTGTACTCAACTTCTCCATTAATGGAGAATATGATTTTATCATCTGTTGTAAGAAGTTTAAGAATATTTTTTTCTTTCTTTTTTAATCCTGTTGAAAACATTCCATTTAATTTTTCTGCAGAAATACCTTCGTATACAAAGCCAACATATATTCCAGAATTAGATACTAAAAAATAATTATAATTATTCCAATCTTTAAATCCAAAAATTAAACCCGTCTTCTGTCCATCTTCTAATTGAGATAAATCGAAGGTCGCTTCAATGGTAATGTCTTCGGCATTGCTGGTTGCATTAATAAAACGGGATGTTCCAGCTTTCGTATGTGATGTTAATTCAAAAACACCGTTTGCGATTTTTGAAGAGCTCTTATCACTCATGTATAAATCCCAATCATTAGCATTGTTGGTAAAGTTGTCTTCAAAAATTCTACTTTTTCTTCCGTCTTCTGTGTACTCTATGAATTTATTTCCCTTAATTTGACCTTTAACATATTCTATTTCTTTCCACACCTTTCCTGATTCATAATAATAAACGGATGTGCCCTCTTCTATGCCATTTTCAGTAAAATTTTTTATCACTTTGATGCCGCCATTTTTATAATACCATTTGCAATTTCCAGCATACTTAGAAAGATTGTCATCTGTTGGATGAGCACTTGTAACCGTGCCTTCAAAATAGGTAATTCCACCATTGATGTAGGTTGATTTATATTGATTGCCACTTTCCTTTTTTCTGAAATAATAGCCTTCCTGTTGATTAGAGAGCTTTCCCTTTTTATCAAAATAAATAATATCTTGGGCATTCATGTGTAATGAAATGCTCATGAAAAGCAATGAAATAATAATTCGAATCATACCGTATAAATAATTAGTAAAGTCGTAAATTTAATAAAATTATTTTAATATGCCACTGAGCCATAAAACTCTTCTCCTAGTCTTTGCTTTGCTGCCTAATTATCTTTACGCACAGCAAAAACAAATCGTGCAAGAACAAGTCATCAATCAATTATTTAATGATTTTAAATTACCGCAAAAACAAAAGAGACCATTCTTAAAGCCAGATGCATCAATAATTGTTAAACTTAATCCATTAACTTATTTGTCGGGAGGATTGCTATATATGTATCAAAATATTATTTCAGAACATATTCAAGCTGATTGCCAATACCATATCAGTTGTTCCGAAAACATGAAGCAAAGTATTAAAAAAAGAGGATTCTTTGTTGGAATATTAAACGGACTTAACCAATTGTCAAACTGTGGTGGTAATATCATTCAAGATTATCCAAATTATAAAATCACACCCCTTGGGAAAATTAATAACGCCATTGAATAGATGAAACTTTTTTTAGTCCTATTATCCCAATGCTTCATCGCTGTGAGTTATGCGCAAATTAATTATGCGTTTGTTAAACATTTAGATGAACATAAATTATTACAGGAAGAATTGTATTATCTAAATTCACTAGATAAACATCAGGTATCGCAAGATTCTCTAAACTTTTTATTGGCTAAATTTTATTTGAAACAAAAAAATGATTCTTTGTTTTTTACACATTACAAATTGTCTTATGCGTTGTTTAATAAAGACCAAAAAGCACTTCAGTACATTGATTATTATTTTTTAAAACACATTCATATCAAACAACAGAATGTTTGGTTTAATGAACTATCTACTTTGCAAGATCCTAGTCATTCCGAATTACATGGATTTTATCACACCCTTTCATTACCTGAAAAATCAAGCTTTCAGTTAAACAACTCCCTAAAAAGTGAAATAAAAAAATACAATGTGTTGTCTAAAAAAAATCCAGTGATTGCAGGTTGTTTGTCAGCAGTCATCCCTGGCTTAGGAAAACTCTATGGGCAAAGACCGAATTCGGCAGTAATCACTTTTTTTTCGCATGCTTTATTTGCAGCGCAATCTATTGAAAGTGTAAAGAAATTAGGTATTAAAAATGGGTACTCTATATTTTCAGTTTCTCTATTTAGTATGTTCTACATCAGTAATATTTACGGCAGTTTCACAGATTTGAAAAAACAAAAAATACAAAGTAAAAAACAACTA
>JBIISW010000027.1:0-21463 GCA_044340865.1 Bacteroidia bacterium
TCATCATCCAAGGAAATAAAACGAGCACTAAGACAGCGTATGTGATTAAAAATGCAATTAAGCTAAAGTTTAAGAGAAGAACTGTTAAGATAAATAATCCAACTCCCAATGCTACATTTAAACCATAACTGACATACATGGCTCCATAGTAAAAACCAACCTCCTTCACAAATGATTCGCCGCAATGTTCGCATTTATTTGGAGAATCAACGAACGTTTTTAAATTGTAGGAATTCTTATCTACATAAAAATCACCTACACAACACTTAGGACATTTATTGAATAATACGGAATATAACTTGGTGTTTTTTAACATGCATCAAATATAGCGTTATCTTAGTTGTTTTATACTTTTTTAATTTCTGTTTTTTTAGTTTTAAGAAACGGAAGAAAAAAATAATTTTATAATTTTTCCTATTATTCAAAATTTATACTTTAAAATACGAATAAAACATCTAACTATTTTTTCATTTTATTTTAAGTTACCTAATAGTGAAACATGCCCAACTTTATTTTTCAACAAACCTGCCATTGTAGTAATTTCAGCTAAATACACATAAATCCCCTGTTCGCAAATCTTTCCTCCAAATTTTCCATTCCATCCCTTTTGAGCGTCAGTACTTTTAAAAATTTGGTTTCCCCATCTATCAAAAATTATTAATTTAATATCAACTATTCCATACCCGATTGGCAAAAAAAATTCATCATCTCCATCTTCATTTGGTGTAAAGGCATTTGGAATATATACTTCCCAATCTTTTTTAACCGTAACGCAAACTTCGTCATACGCGATACAATTAAAACTATTTTCTCCTTTTAATAAATAACAGGTAGTACTATTTGGACTTACCTCAACATCTGGGCAAAAATTACAAATTAACGATTCCCCATTCATAGATAAAAAACCAACTACAACATCACCTGTACCATGTAAAACAACTGATTCATCAATGTTAATTAATGTGTCGCGCCCTGCGTTAATAATAGGTTTTGGTTTTACTATTACTGTACTGATTGCAGTTTGTGTTGAAATACAACCAACTGTATTTGTTCCTATAACGGTATATGAAGCATTATAACCTGGTGCGACAATATTACTTGGACTTGATAAAAGGTAAACATTCATTCCGCTTGGTGTAATTGTAAAAGATTCTCCTAAACAAACACTTCCACTATTTACAGTTAAGGTAGGTGTATTTGCAACGTATATAGTCGTTGTTGCAGTATTTGAACAACCGGCACTATTTATACCAGTAACTGTGAAAGTTGAAGTAATTGTTGGATTAATTATTGCTATTAAACTGGAATAAGTGTATGATGTAGCTCCCGAAGGATTTAGAGTAAATGAATTTCCAGAACAAATTGTACCACTATTCAGAGTAAGTATTGGAATTGGAATTACCGAAACATTACATGTAATTGAACCACTACAACTCGCACCACTACTTCCTAATATTGTATAATTTGAGGTTGCAATTGGAGTGACTGTAGCGCTGCCTCCAGAAAAAGTATAATTAATAGCGCCCAAAGGACTCATAACAAAACTACCACCAGCACAAATACTTCCACTATTTACAGTCAGAGTTGGTTGAGGAATAATAGAAACGGTAGTGACTGTTTGCGTTGAGCATGTCCCAAAATTCGCATTAATTGTATAATTTGTTGTTGAGGTAGGAGTTACAACAATTGAATTGGTTGTAGAGCCCGAACTCCAAATATAACTAGTTGCCGAAGATGCAATTAACGTTGCAGATTGCCCCAAACAAATTGATGGGGAATTAACTGTTAAACTTGCCACAGAAAATGAAACTGGACCAGCAATAATCCTACAACTTGAATTTAAAATATTACCATTTTCTGATGCTAGTAATTGATACATACCTGCATTTGTGGAACTTGCTGAAGCGATAGGATAATTAGGAGAATTAGCACCTACAATATTGGTCCATGATACACCTCCATTAGTACTATATTGCCATTGATATTGAGGTGTAGTATAACTACCAGAAGTGTAGTTAGATAATAAAGTAAGTGATTGTCCAGAACAAACTAAGGTATTTGAAGGGGAGATGCTTATATTAAGACCAGGGCCACATGGAGAAAACGTTATATCATCAACAACATAATCATTACCGCATCCGCCAGGTGCATTATTCGACATGATAATATCAGCAGAGGTTTGCCCTGCAACCGTATTAAATACAAAACCATATTGTTGCCAATTTAATGTACTACCGGTTACAGCTAATGGAAGATTCCCAGAATTAACTGATGCTTGGATAACAGATACCGGATATTCTACTCTAAATTTCACATTAGGATAAATGTAACTTGCACCACAATTAGCAATTACCGCAGCAGGTGTGTTATTGTTCGCTAAATATGCTGAAAAAACATATGTTGTATTTGGACATAATCCCGTAATTTGCTTTCGATACACTTCAGTAGAACCATAATCTGCATTTACAACCATCATATATCCATTCGGATTACCTGTATGATCATTATCTGGAACATACCCTACTGTGCCACTTGGATTACCTGTATTTGATATGGCATAAGTTCCATTAGCTGGAACTCCAGTTGAATATAAATAACCGGTAACGCCTGAAGGCAGAGCTGGCCCATAAATAGCTGATCCTGAACCAAAATCTTCATTAAAAATAGGAGCTCCTAGTGTGCCAGAACATATTTGAGACTTAGATCCTAATGAAAACAAAATAGAAAAAATAATATAAATCAATTTTTTATTCATAAAGTAAATATATCGATATAGATGCAATATGCATATTAATTTAAATCTAAAAGATTATCAACTTAAAAAAAGAATATTCAAAAATTAAAAACTAATTTTATTTTTTAAAATCCCCCCTTGAAAAAAACTTCTCAATTAAACAATAAAACATTATAAAAGCATAACGACTTCCCATTTCTTTTATTTTTAATTTTGATTCTCCAGCTTTTCTGTTACGCCAAGAATTTGGCAGTACGGTGTAGCTATAACCTCTAACAATTGCCTTTAAAGGCAATTCAAGTGTTAAGTTAAAGTGAGGAGAAAGGAACGGTTTAATTCCTAAAATTGTTTCTCTTTTGTATAATTTAAATGCGTTTGTACAATCGTTGTATTTTAATCTAAATAATATTCTAACAATTGTGTTAAATATTCTATTCATGATTTTTTTTGCAAATGGATAATCTATAACCATTCCACCTTTTATCCATCTACTACCAAAAACACAATCAAAATTTCCTTCAACCATTTTGCGATAGAACGAAATTAAATCTTTTGGTGAATCGGATAAATCGGCCATCATCACAGCAACACAATCGCCTGTAAATCTTTCTAATCCATATCTTACGGCATATCCAAAACCATTTGGTCCATTATTAGTATAATAAACTAAAGTTGGAATTCGAGTTGCTAATTGTTCTAAAACTTGTAATGTATTATCTTTTGAATTATCATTTGTAACAACAATTTCATGCGGAATAGATTGTTCAACTAATTCATTATATAATGTAGTAAGGGTTTCTTCAATGCTCCCATCTTCATTATAAGCAGGAATTACAACAGATAATTTCATAAAAAAATAATTAATAAATTAAAGGAACTATTTATTTTTGTTACTAAAAATAACTTCTTCAAAATCACCAAAGCCATGTTTTATTTTATTTACAACTTCGAATCCACTAGCACTTAGCATTTTTTTTCATTTCTTCAAAAGAAACTCTTGATGCGTACATATCATCATTATGATTTTCAAGTTGTATATACTTTACTTTGTGAAGTTGTTTAGCACTTAATAAACCTTTTAAACACTGAAACTCGTGACCTTCAACATCAATTTTTACGATAACATTATTTGTTAAACTTTCGTTATCAATTATTGAATCTAATGTTATTACAGGCACTTCATATGACGCATTGATAATTTGCTCTGGTTTTACTCCTAATATTTTCGCTTTTTTCTTTAAATAATCCGAATCAAAATTTAATGTTTCAAAAGTTGAAGTTTCATCTAAAATATTTTCATTAAACACTAGCGTTCCAGATACATCGCTAACTCCAACATTTTTGAGTTGAACGTTTTTTTCATGCTTATATTTACTTTCAATTTTTTTAAATAATTTTTTATTGGGTTCAAATCCTAAAATTTTAATATTAGAATTTATATTTAAAAAAAAATCAATGCTTTGACCTTTGTTACTTCCTACATCTATTATAAACACATCATCTGTTAAGATGGTTGAATAATATTTTTTTAACTTAGGATAAAAAAAAATATTTTCATTAAAATGAATAACACTTTGTATTAATTTGGTTCTCAAGCTCATTTCCTTAATTTATTTTTTGTAAATCTATTGGTTGTAAAAAATGTCAATATTAAACATAATACAAAGAAAAAGAAACTTAGCAAACGCCCAATTTTATCTAATGACATTGATGAATGACTTTTGACGCATGAAGAAGCTAATTGATATAAAGAGAATTCAAACCGAATTGACCAAAGTCCTATAAACACAAGTGTTTCGTGTGCTAATTTGCACCCATCTTTAACAAAATAATAAGATGTAAGTGCTGTTTGCGTTTGCCTAAACGCATGGTTTTCGATTAAATAATTATTTATTTCAACAAACGTGTAATTGAACCCTATAACCAAGCATATCAAAAAAATTGCAAGTAATAGGTAATTAGTATAATTAACTGTAGCTGCTAATTTTAATGGTTTGAGTAGCTGGATAGATTGCTGTTTTTTTGACATTAGTTTAAGACCTTACGGTTATTTCATTAAACATTTGTTCAAGCGTTTCATTTAATCCAAACTTCCAATTCCATTCTGGATAATCAGATTTAAACTTACTTAAATCACTTATATACCAAATATGATCACCAATTCTATTGGTTTCTGAATAAGTGTATTTCATTTTATTTCCAGTTATTTTTTCGCAAAGATCAATAGCTTCAATCATTGAACAATTAGCGAAACGTCCTCCTCCAGCATTATACACTTCACCTTCTTTAGGATTTTGATAAAAATGCCAAAACATATTAACTAAATCATAACTATGAATATTGTCTCTAACTTGTTTTCCTTTATATCCAAAAATAGTGTACTGATTTTGAGTTATGGCACATTTCATTAAATAGGCTAAAAAACCATGCAGTTGAGTTCCTGAATGGTTTGGTCCAGTTAAACAACCACCTCTAAATACACCCGTTTTCATTCCAAAATATTTACCGTATTCTTGAACAAAAACATCAGCAGCAACTTTAGATGCGCCAAATAAAGAGTGTTTAGTTTGATCAATGCTCATTTTTTCATCAATCCCATTTTTAAAATAAGCATGTGATTGATCAATTTCAAAACGTGTTTCTGTTTCTATTAATGGTAAATAATTAGGAGTATCTCCGTAAACTTTATTTGTTGATGTGAAAATAAAAACAGCTTCAGGGCAATGAATTCTGGTATTCTCTAATAAATTAACTGTACCTGTAGCATTAACAGAAAAATCTGTTAATGGCTCTTTTGCGGCCCAATCATGACTGGGTTGGGCAGCTGTGTGAACAATCAATTTAATGTCTTTTCCGTATTGTTTAAAAACGGTTTCAACATCATTATAATTTCTAATGTCAATTGCATGAGGTTTATAGTTTGGGTATTTTTCGATTAAACGATTATTATTCCATGAAGTAGATGCCTCGGTACCAAAAAAATATTGGCGCATATCATTGTCAATTCCTATAATCAGATCAAATTTATTTGAAAAAAAAGCAACTGATTCGCTTCCAATTAAACCTCCAGATCCAGTAATTATTGCTATATTCATGAGAATTTATATTTAAAATTTTATTCTAAAATTAACTTTTTAAAACTTAAAGTTACTAATTTTTTATAACTTTCGGAATCAACTATTTTAATACTGTTGTCAATATTTGAAATTTCTTCAATTTTAAAAGCGATAATATTTTGATTAAAAGATCCCATTTTTTTAAAATACAAAAAGGCGTCGTAATTTGAAAAAACTCTCTTATTAATAAGCACTCCTGCATTAAATATAGAAGGTATTAATCTATAACTAAATTCTTGCTGGTTATCAAGTTTAACAGTTATTCTCAAATAATTAGGTTGATAAATAGTTTTTAGTAAACTACCTTTAAGGGTGTAATCAATTTTAGTATAAAGATAAATAGGACCTACTTCATACGGAATGTTAACCCATTGTCCAAATTTACAAGTGGTATCTTTTATTGCAATTTGCTTTATTGTCTTAGAGGACTGTTTCTCTTTGAATAATATTGGAATCTCCGAGGTTAATCTGTTTTCAAAAAAACCTCTTTTTTTATAATGATCCTTTGCATTTATAAAAACTTTGCCATCTATTAAATTACTTACATCAGGATTATTCTTTAAATAACAAGCATCATTCAAGTAAAAATCTATAAAATTAGTAAACCTAGCTTGTTGTTTTCCATATTTTAAATAATGTTGTAGCGGAGTAATATTCTCTTTATCACAAGTTGCACTAACATCAGGATAGAACATATTATAAAGAGTATCATTAAAAGCATCCATTTCAGGAGCAACTATTTCATATTTCTCTAATAGTGCTAATTTTAATTTTGAATCATCGCTGAATGGAAAGCGATTATCAACTGAACCTAAGTTAAATAAAACATATTTAGGGGCAGTGTTGGATTTATATTTATTATAATTAGAGGAATCTAAAAAACCATTATAAGAAGCATATGATTGCAAACCTGGTCTGAAATTAATATTAAAATTATTAGCATATAATATTGAAAATTCTCCAGGAATAATATCAACATTGTCAGTCTTGATATGCTTTTTAAGATAGTCAAAATATACAGTATTTTCAGAGTAAAAATTATCATTATTTTTCTCATGAAAAATTTCTTTAAAGTAATTTAATCTACTTGATTTTGATTTTTCCCATGCAGTTGGGATATCATTATTAATTGCATAGGTATTTTTAATTTTATAAGCATAAAATACAATAAATGTAAAAAACACTAAGCTAATTTGTCTTTTTTTAAGTGGTATAAATATTATCAGTAATAGTGAGAAAAATGTGACAAATTGGGCGAAACAAAATATATGATATTTATCAGCCCTAACAAAACTTTGTTTAAATAAAACAAAACAACTTAAAGAGATAAAAAACAAAACAAGTAAAACCATTAATTTGCTTTTTAGAGAGTTTCGTGCTATATATATTATTGAGATTAAAGAATAAGCTATTAAACATGCTACAATAATTAAACTTGCGTTTAACGTTTCGTGAGGATATTCTAAAACGTTAAATATTTTCTCAGGAAGATTCATAGCTTCGTTATAAGTACTAGCGATATTTAATCCAACTAAAAAATAATTGATTATATTAATATTAAAAAAAATTGAGCTTATAATTAATAGAAGCAAAAAAGATATTGCGACTACAATTATTTTTTTTATTTCTATTGATTTTAAAATAATAAAATATAATAAAACAAATAAAACAAATGATAATGAAATAATTCCAGCATTTAATTTCATTAAAAAAACTATTATAGCTAGAACACCGGAAATAATAAGAAAAATCAAGTTATTGTTCTTTATCGAAAGACATAAAAAAAATATTTGGAGCCAAAGCCAAACCATTATTAAATCATACGTGAAAATATAATTTAAAAAGTAGATTGAAAATCCTAATAATACCAAGGTGAAAATATTGAAGTTATTCTTAATAATATAATAAAAAGAATAAAATAATCCTACTAACAATATTAAATCGGCTAATACAATAAAGAAAGATGAAACTCCAATAGGTAGCCTTGTTATAATAAAACCTAAGGGGCCGTATGTAAATAAAATATCTTTACCAAACACTAAATTGTTTTTAAAAGCTAATTGTATAGCTATTTGCCAAGAGGGGTCTAAACCTATTTCCAGTTTATTGAAAACATTTTTAGGAAACAAAAACCAAACTAATATAAATGATATTATTAACGAGATAGTAATAATATGTTTATTTTTTTTGTTATCAAAAATAAAATCTAGAAAATTATTCATATTAAAAAGTATAAAAAAATAGTAAATAAAAACAAAATTTAAAAAAAGCAACTGATTCGCTTCCAATTAAACCTCCCGATCCTGTAATTAATGCTATATTCATAATTTTATTGTAATAAATTTTTTACTAGTTGTTCATTTGTTTTAATCCAGTCAAATATTGAACTCAATGTTTGTTTAGCATCTGTTTTTGGAGTCCAACCACAAGCTTCTGTAATTTTTGAATTGTCTGTAATGTAAATCGGAATATCAGCTAATCTATTTTCTGTTACCTGATGTATTTTAATTTTATTACCTGTTAATTCTTCGCAAATAGCAGTCAATTCTTGAAGTGAAACACTCACATCATTTCCTCCTCCAACATTGTAAATTTGACTATTAAATTTATCAATATCATTTAACTGTATTTTTACTAAGTCGTATAAATCGTTGATATGAATAATATCTCTGAGTTGTTTTCCTGTGCCTCCAAAACCAATATAACTTAAATCATTTTTCCAAAAATGCTTTGCTAACCAAAGTACCACAACACCTTGATCTATTTTACCCATCTGCCAAGGACCTGTTATTACTCCACAACGATTAATAACTGATTTCAAATTATAAAACTCGTTGTATTCTTGAATTAATAATTCTGATGCTAATTTACTTGTACCATAAAAAGAACGAGCACCATCTATAGGGAATTGCTCATTAATTCCTTTTTCAGAGACGCCCAATAAAGTTTGTTTATTGTCAATGTTAAAACGAGTAGTTCCTTCGTGGTACGAAATTGTATTAAGAGCTTTAATTGGATAAACTCGACTGGTAGATAGAAATATAAATTTTGCTTTATTTTTTGTTGCAAAATTTAAGCAATTAATAGTTCCAACTAAATTTGAATTTAAAACATAATCAGGGGTTGAGTTAATGCCTGACAGAACAGATGGCTCAGCTGCCGCTTCAATTAAAACAGAAATCTCACCAACTGCGTTAAAATCTTCTGGATTACGAATGTCTCCATGGATAAATTCAATATTTTGTTCTTTTAAACGAGCAATGTTTAATTCAGAGCCACGACGTTTTAAATTATCAAGTGCTATAATTTTGATATTAGGATAATCTTGTCTTAATTTTAAAGCTAAATTAGAGCCTACAAAACCACAACCACCTGTAATTAATATTGTTTCATTCATAATTTTAGAAATTAAAAATAATATTTTCTTTTTTAATATACAAATGGAAAGCCTTGGTTTAAACAATTAAAAATTATATTTGTATATTGTTTAATAAAATGTTAACATCATCTTTAAATCCATTAATAAGTGTTTTTATACCTGCATATAATAATGCTAAGTTTATTAAACATACTATTGATTGCATCATAAATCAAACTTACGCCAATTGGGAATTAATAATTTCTGACGATTGCTCTACAGATAACACTGTCGAAATAATTAAATCATATTCAGATAATCGAATTAGATTAATTGAACAAACAAAAAACTTAGGTTTAGTTGGAAATTGGAATAGCTTAATACCGGAATTAAAAGGTGAGTTTGTGAAATTAGTATGTGGCGACGATTTAATTTCAAATACATGCTTAGAAAAACAAATTGCTGTTTTTTTATCTCAAAAAAAATCTAGCATTTCACTGGTAACTTCCTACACAGATTTGATTAACGAAGATGGTGTGAAATTAATGACTAAAAAATTTCCTTTTAAAACGGGATTAATTAGCTCAAAAAAGGCAATTGTTTCTAACTTCTTATTTGGCACAAATAAAATTGGTGAACCGAGTTGTGGATTATTTAAACGAGAAGTTTTTGAAAAAATTGGACACTATAATACATCAAACACATACATGGTTGATTTAGAATTTTGGTTAAGAGTTTTAACACTCGGAAATTTATTTGTTGTACCTGAATCTCTAGCTTCATTTAGAATTAACACCGAAGCTACAACGACAAAAATAAGTAATAATCAAGCTAAATTATTTATTGAATTTGCAAAAAAAATTCATCAAGACAATCGATTTCATGTATCCAAAATGCTTTACTACAATAGTTGTGTTTTAGCAACAATCATGCAATACTTCCGAATTTTGTTTTTAAAAATTTTTCTAAAAAATAATTAGAAATTTTTAAAACTGAATAACATAAACTTGCATATTTAAATACAACCACTTTCCTACTCCACTTAAATTTATTGGATGGTAAAAACGTTTTTTTAAGCTTAAATCGTATTTATCACACATTTGTTGCATAATTTCTTTATTAACAAATGTTTTGTGAGTAGGGTCACGCTGATATCCTTTCTCTAAAGGCACAATAACAACTAAAATACCGCCTGTTGTCATTTTTTGTTTTAAAGCATTAAACACACTGTCTATTTGATTTAAATCTAAGTGTTCTAAAACATTATCTGTAATTGCATTGTGAATTGGAGTAACAACAGTGTCTAATTTAGTTATATCATCTAGCGTTACTGCAAAACCTTGTTTACTGATTTCGTCCACTAAATAAGGATTAGAATCAATTCCTGAAAACATTTTATTCTTTGATTTTAAAAACCTTAAAAAACCTCCAGTTCCAAAACCTAAATCTAGAATATGCCCATCAGTAAACTGTTTTACTAACTTTGGAAAAAAAAACAATTGTAAATATTTATCTCTACCCGGTAAATATTTTTCCTCTAGGTGTTCTTTATAAGCTTCATCCTTAGTTTGCATAAACTCTGTTTTTGATTAAAACGTAAATATAAAAATTTAATTGTTATTAATAAAAATAAGAAAAAAAGAAAGCATCTTAAAAACTATAGGAAACTAAAGCACTGTTTTTTGCTTTTTTTTTGAAGTTATTTATTTAAAAATTATATATTAGCTACTTTAATACAAATACATTTTTAAGTTAAATGAGCAATACTAAAAATTTAATTGATTTATCTATCATTATACCCATTTATAATGAACAAGAAAACATACCAGAATTATATAGAAGACTAACTGAAGTTACAAAACAAGTTAGCCAAAACTATGAATTTATATTTATAAATGATGGTAGTAAAGATGCTTCTCTTTATAAATTAATAGAATTATCAAAAGTAGATAATCATGTTTATTATATTAATTTAAGTCGAAATTTTGGTCATCAAATTGCAGTTTCTGCTGGCTTAGATTTATGCAGAGGAAAAGCCGTTGTTATTATTGATGCTGATTTGCAAGATCCTCCTGAATTAATTTTAGAAATGATAAAAAAACACCAAGAGGGCTTTGAAGTTGTGTATGCTAAACGTTTGCAGCGTAAAGGAGAAACTTGGTTTAAAAAAATGACGGCAAAATGGTTTTACAGAATTTTAGTAAATATAACTTCCATAAATATCCCAATTGACACTGGTGATTTTAGATTAATAGATCGTAAAATTGTAGATTATTTAAAACTCATGCCCGAGCAAAATAAATTTTTACGTGGGCAAATTGCATGGTTAGGTTTCAATCAAACTTATGTTGAGTATAACAGAGATGAAAGAAGATACGGAACAACTGGTTATCCTTTATCAAAAATGATTCGCTTTGCATTGGATGGTATTACAGCTTTTTCTGACAAACCTTTAACTCTTGTAATACAAGCGGGTATTGTTGTTTCATTTATTGCATTCTTAATTATTTTATATGCAATGCATGGCTATTTTAGCGACCAAAGAACAACTCCTGGATGGGCATCACTACTTGTAAGTACCATGTTTATTGGAGGTATTCAATTAATTTCTATTGGCATAATAGGTCTTTATATAAGTCGAATTAATAAAAATATTATGAATCGTCCACTGTATCTTATTCAACAAACTAATTTAGAAAAGGAACAAAATATTTAATGTTATGAATAAAATAAAATCTAACCAGGCTCAGGCAAAATCAACCGCAAATGATTTATCCAATAGCCCATCTTGGTTAACAGAAAATAATATTTGCTTAATACTATTACTTTTTATTATTGGAATGGTTCTAATTATTAGAACAAAATTTTCTGGAATACCTTTTGAAAGAGATGAAGGTGCGTATAGTTACTACGGTAAATTATTGCTTGAAGGTAAAATTCCTTACAAAGATTTTTACGAACAAAAATTTCCTGGCATATTTTATTTCTTTGGTTTTATCGTTTATATTTTTGGAAGTGGTGTTAAAGAATTACATACTGGGTTTATGTACCTCAATATAGCTACTATTATTTTAATTTATTTTGCAGTTAAAAAATTATTTAATGCTCAGGCTGCAATTATATCAGCATCAACGTTTGCCTTTGTATCTCTTACTCCTACTATTAGTGGGTTTACTATTCAGTCTGAACATGGCGTAGCATTTTTTAGTAGTGTTGGTATTTTTATGTACGCAATGGCAAGTACTACTAAAAAATGGTTTTATTATTTAGCTATGGGATTAGCTATGGGAGCTGCTTTTATGACTAAAACAACTGGCTTATTTATGGCTCTTTGGGGTGGTTTGATTTTACTAATTGATTTCTTTTTCAATAAACCTTTTAATTACAAACATCTTTTTAAAAGCTTAGGATTTTACTCTTTAGGTGGCTTTTCGGTTATTGCTATTTTATTTTTAATGATGTATGTTAAAGGTGCATTCAACGATATGTTATTTTGGACGATTGAAATTCCGACATATTATGTAAATAGAATGCCTTTAGAAGAGGGTCTCAAATATTTTGGTTATACTAAAGATGCTATTTTTCAGTTCAATAAATTCTTTTGGATGCATAGTTTATTTGCAATTATTTTAATATTTATAAAAAGTATTGATTGGAAAACAAAATTATTTACTATCTCGTTAGGCACATTTTCATTTATGACAATCGTGCCCGGCTATTATTTTTATGGACATTATTGGTTGCAATTATTACCAGGATTAGCTATACTTTCTGGAGTTACTTGTTATGCAATTATTTTATTTTTAAAAAAACAATTTAACATTCAATCTTCGTATGTTAAATATGCTTACTTAGGATTATTTGCAATTATAACTTACTCTCATCTTAATAAATTTAAAAATTATTATTTTAAACCGAATTACGAACAAATTTTAAAATCGACCTATGGAAATAATCCATTTCCCGAATCGATGGAAATTGCAAACTTCATTAATCAAAATTCTAAAGAAACAGACCAATTAGCTATTATAGGATCTGAGCCACAAATTTATATTTACACCAATAAAAAATCTCCAACAAGACATATTTTCTTTTCTACAATTGTTGCTGATGTGCCTCAGCATAAGCAATGGCAAAGAGAATATGCTGCTGATATTGAAAAGGCAAATCCAAAACATATTATCTTTTTTAATCACCAGTTTTCATTATTAGTTCAACCTAATACTGATAAATATATTTTTGAATGGGCTAACGCATACATTTCTAAAAATTATCATATTGTTGGGATTGTGGATATGATTGAAGGACAGCGCTCAAATTATTTATGGAGAGAACAGCTGATGAATTATAAACCAGTTTCTCAAAACGTTATTTATATTTACGAAAGAAATAAGTAATTAAAAATAATTACGAAAAAGATAAAACTTTTAAGCGAATATATTTTACTGTTACTTGACGAGGTAAAACGCAGTCCAAATTATATTATTGAAAAAAATGGAATTCAATTAAGTCATTAAATTATTTTATAATTTCATTAAGTTCTTTAAAACTGTTTATGAAAAATTTAGAATTGCTTTTAAGTAAATCTTCTTTTTTCTCATATCCATATAAAACGGCAACTGTATCTAAATTATTAATTATTCCAGCTTGTATATCTTGCGAACTATCACCAATCATAAAACCTTTGAATATGATATGTTCATTACAAATCAGTTCAACCATTTGAGTTTTTGATAACGATTTATCTTTTATCAAATCATTTGTAACAATGCTTTTAAATAGGTGAAATAAATTCTTATTTTTTAATATTCTTATTGTAGGATTTAATCTTTTATTAGTTGCAATATGAAGGACAAACTTATTTGCATGAAATTGATGTAAAAGTTCGAATACATCGGAATAGAGAATCGTTTCATCATAATTTGAATAATCATATACTTCAGAAAAAAGAATTTTAGCCTTTTCAACTAATTCCGTATTCTGATTATACACCTTGTTGAGTATAGCTGATAAGGTAGCACCAAAATTGATGTCTTCATAATCTATTTCGAGAGGCGGCAATATCTTCTCAAAGACTTTTTTGTAGGTGCTAATAATTTCAGGCTTTGAATCTATTAAAGTTCCATCTAAATCAAATATTATATGTCGTTCTTGATTCATTAATTCATCTTTTAATATTTGGACTTAACACAAATTGCAATAATTAAGATATACTATAATTTGTAATTAATAACTCATTGCACTTGCATGCTACTAAAGTAAATATAAAATTGGAATTATAGTAAAATGAAGTATATAAGTAAAGGCGTAAACAAAAAAGTAATTTATGCAGAAATTCGATTTTGCTATTCTTAATTCCCAGCAATTTACGCGCAGAAAAACAATGCCATGAACTGAAAATAAAAGCTAAGAGATTTCTGAAATCTTAGCACCAATGTGTTTTAAGTCCTCGTAAAATTGAGGGTATGATTTATGAATGGCTTCAGCATTTAAAATTTCAATAACAGAGTTACATCTCAATGCGGCAACGGCACATGCCATAGCAATTCGATGATCGTTATGTGAATCAACAGTGTTACCAATCGCGATATCAACGCCATGTACAATCATTTCATCGCCTATCAAATCAATCAGTATGCCCATTTTACCAAACTCTTCTTTCAAAGTAATAGCACGATTACTTTCTTTATGTACTAACCTAGAAGTACCTGTTATAGCAGTCTTTCCTTTACAATAAGACGCAAGCGCCACTAAAGGAGGAAATAAATCTGGGCAGTTTGTCGCATCAAAACAAAACGCTTGTAATGAATGGTGAGATACAGTAATCGATCCATCATCTATTTTCAAAACACATCCACAATCTTTTAACGCAGTTAAAATTTTTGTATCAGCTTGCTTAGAAAAAACATCTAAACCTTCCACAGTAATAGTACCCGAAATGGCTGCCGCAACTAATAAAAAGGCTGCTCCACTCCAATCACATTCCACTGAATAATGAATGATGTTTGACGAATAGATAGGACTTTGATTATCAAAATAAAATGATTTATAATTTGTGTGATGCGGAACTTTCATTCCAAATTTAGACATCACATCTAATGTCAAATCAATATATGGCTTGCTTTTTAAATCATTCACTGTTATCGTTACATCCTTTGCTAGACTTGCAGAATAAGCGAATAAAAGCCCCGTTAAAAATTGGGAGCTCAACGAAGCGTCAATCTCAATATCTTTGGGAATCAAGGGACCTTCTATTTGAAATGGTAATTTACCTTCTTGGCTATGAAATTTCACACCTAGTTTTTGAAATTGATCATCAAAAAAATGCATCGGTCTTTCTAATAAACTACCTGCTCCTGTCATACTTATTTGAGCAGGAGATAATGAAGCTAATGATGTAAACAATCTTGCACTTAAACCCGACTCTCCAAAGTGAATGGTGTTATCAATGGGGACAATGCCTTTAGATACAATAATCAAATCATCATCTTGTCGCTCAACCGTAGCACCAAGTTTTTCAATAACAGAAATAGCTGCAGAATCGTCATCACTTTTTCCATAATGATGAATGATTGTTTTTCCAACTCTTACTAATGCTGCCGCACAAGCTCTTTGCATAGAACTTTTAGATAATGGTGCTTTTAATTTACCTTTAATTTGAGAGGATGCTATTGAAACAATCATGTTGGCTAACAAGTAAACCTTTAAAAAATAGTAAATTTATAATACTCCAAATCTGTTCAGAAAAAACGAATCGTTATAAAACTATTTCCAGTTTTTAAACACATTGGTTTCAACCCATTTCTTTCCCCAATCATCGTGCTCTTCTTGTGTCCATATTTCTGGATAAAAAATACGTTTTTGAAAACGGGGAGGTAAATACTTTTGCCAATTCGTTCCGCCAGTAGCTGCAATATCCTCCGTGTTTTGTTGCAAATACCTAACGGCACTTTTATAATGCATTAATGGCCAGTTAATATTTACATTAACATCAAATTCTTTTAAGGCATTAATTAATTTTTGGTTTTCTTGATCAGCTTTCGGCAAAGATTTATATTTTGCCCAAATGTTTTTAGTTTTAAATTCGTTGGCAAGATTGATAAATTCCTTACTATACTTTTTTTCAAACTGATTTAATGTTAATGTTTTTTTACCTGTAGATAATTCGGTTGCTCCTTTATTCCAATAAATGTTTTGAAACATATCTTCAATGGAAGTTGAATTTGCATCCATGGTTGGACGAACATCTTTATCAACTAAGTTATAAAAATCAGTTGCACAAATTTCTATTTTGCGATACTGCGCACTTTGAAATCCACTTGCTGGAAGCAATGCCATACGATAACGAAGAAACTGTTCTTTTTCCATACCATCTACCATAATCTCAAATGATTTAGTCAATGACTCGAAATACCGATTGATACGATTTACACGTGTTGCGAAAAAATCAACGTCAATAGTTTCTTTCCAACCTTTGTCATGACCATTATCGCCAATGATTTTACCATTATTTCCAATCTGATTCATTTCATGTAACGACAATTTAAAATACAACTCCGTTATTTGGTGATACATGATGAAAATTTCTTCGTCCGGAAAATCAGTTTTCGGATTTTGCAAAGTCAATAAGGTATCTAATTGAATGTAATCCCAATAGGTTAAATAATTAGAAATCAATAATCCATCTAGATAACCATCAAGACTTTGACCCATTGTACTGTATTTATCTTCGAGTTTGTTTACTCGTTCAATAATTTCTTTTTTCAATTCCATAGTAATCAAAAATATAAAATTAATTTTAATTAGTGTGATAATATTTCATCTACTAAAGTGATGATAAAAATCAATAATAACTTCAATTCTAAAAATTACATTTTACAAAAATACCGTAAATGAAATATTCGCATATGTAAATTGTTAAATTTTTAAATTATCGAAAGTTTAATTTGAACTTAACTTATATTTTATTACATTTCAATATTATTTATCCTAATTTCCATTATCCTATGAAAATCCTAAGCGTTCAAGCACTTCGTGGTCCAAACATTTGGAGCGTTAACAGAAAAAAACTAATTCAAATGCGTTTAGATTTGGAAGAAATGGAGCAACTTCCTACAAATAAAATTCCTGGTTTTAAAGAACGACTAGAAGCCATGTTTCCTACTATGATTGAACACCGTTGCTCTGAAGAAAAACGAGGCGGTTTTTTTTCTCGCATAGAACGTGGTACTTGGATGGGACATGTGATAGAACACATTGCTTTAGAAACACAAACCTTAGCTGGTATGGAAACTGGTTTTGGAAGAACGCGCGAAACAAAAACGCCGGGCATTTACAATGTTGTTTTTAGTTACACCGAAGAAAAGGTTGGACTATTTGCTGCAGAAAGCGCTGTAAGAATAGCAGAAGCTTTGACTAACGGAACGGATTATGATTTAGCTGCTGATTTGAAAAAAATGCGTGAAATCCGAGAAGATGTTCGCTTAGGGCCAAGCACCGGGAGTATTGTTGATGAAGCGGTTGCGCGTGATATACCTTGGATTAGATTAGGAAAAAATTCTCTGGTACAATTAGGTTATGGTATTAATCAAATGCGTTTTCAAGCCACCATCACCTGCAAAACAAGCAACTTAGCTGTTGACATTGCATGTAATAAAGAAGAAACCAAACGTATGTTATACGATGCGTCTATTCCTGTTGCAAAAGGAGATATTTGTGTTGATGAAGAAGATTTAAAAATTTGCATTGATCGTATTGGATTTCCGATTGTACTAAAACCCTTAGATGGTAATCATGGCAAAGGCGCTTCTATCAATGTTACTAATTGGGAAGATGCTGTTGAAGGCTTGAGTTTTGCAAAAAAATACAGTAGACGGGTGATCGTTGAGCGATTTATTACAGGACACGATTTTAGAATTTTAGTGATTGATAACAAAATGGTTGCTGCTGCACAACGCGTTCCTGCTCATGTTGTAGGAGATGGAAAGCAAACTATTCAGCAATTAATTGATGAAACGAATAGAGACCCACGACGTGGATACGGACACGAAAATGTATTAACTGAGATTACTGTAGATAGAGATACAACCGATTTACTTGAAAAGAAAGGTTATTCATTAGAATATATACCTCAACAAAGTGACATAGTTTATTTAAAGTCGACCGCTAATTTAAGTACGGGAGGAACTTCCATTGATATTACAGATATGATTCATCCTGAAAATGTTTTTTTAGCTGAACGTATTTCTCGTGTAATTGGCTTAGATGTTTGTGGTATTGATATCATGGCAAAAAATCTAACACAACCGTTAAAAGAAACGGGAGGTGTTGTTTTAGAAGTAAATGCCGCACCTGGATTCCGTATGCATTTAGCTCCTAGCGAAGGTTTAGCAAGAAATGTAGCATCTCCTGTGATTGATATGTTATATCCACTTGGCAAACCATCTCGCATTCCAATCATTGCCGTTACTGGGACAAATGGAAAAACAACGACCACGCGCCTACTTGCTCACATAGTAAAAAACAATGGTTTTAAAGTTGGATTTACAACCAGCGATGGTATTTATGTGCAAAACCATATGCTTGAAAAGGGCGATACAACTGGTCCCTTGAGCGCTGAATTTATTTTAAAAGATCCAACAGTTGAATTTGCTGTTTTAGAAACTGCGAGAGGTGGTATTTTAAGATCGGGTTTAGGTTTTAGTAAATGTGATATTGGCATTATCACCAACATACAAGAAGATCATTTAGGATTAAACGATATTCACGACTTACATGATTTGGCTCGTGTAAAAAGCGTGGTGGTGAAATCTGTGAAAAAAGATGGTTGGGCTGTATTAAATGCTGAGGATGAACACTGTGTTAATATTGCAAAAGATTTAGATTGTAAAGTTGCCTATTTTAGTATGAACGAACACTGTGATGTCATTGTCAATCATTGCAGAAAAGGTGGTATAGCGGCGATATACGAAAATGGCTATGTAACGATTAAAAAAGGTGATTGGAAAATGCGCGTAGAAAAAGTAACACATATTCCTTTAACGCTTGGTGGTAAGGCAAAATTTATGATTGCCAATGTATTGGCGGCTACATTAGCTAGTTATTTATGGGGTTTTAAAACGGAAGACATTAAAGCTCCATTAGAAACATTTATTCCGAGTGCTGCTCAAACACCAGGCAGAATGAACATTTTTAACTTTAAGAAATTTAAAGTGATGATTGATTTTGCTCATAATCCTTCGGGCTATTTAGGTGTTGAAGATTTTTTACAAAGTATAAATTCCGACCACAAAATTGGAATCATTGCTGGCGTAGGAGATAGACGCGATAGTGACATTATTGAATGTGCATCCATTGCGGCTCGCATGTTTAACCACATTATCATTCGTCAAGAAAAACATTTACGTGGTCGTACAGAAGAAGAAATTATTTCTTTGATTGAACAAGGTATTCAATCTCAAAATAAGACTGTAACGTATGAAGTGGTTTCTAAAGAAAAAGATGCTATTAAACATGCGATTACATTAGCGAAAGAAGGTACATTCATAACAGCCTTAAGCGATGTCATTACGAACGCTATTGAAGTTGTGCAAGAGCATTTGGATTTAGAAATTGATGCTGACTAATTTTATAAAACTTAATCATATAGGTTAGTTAGGAGCAACTTTAAGACAACTTTACATAAATCTCATGACAATAAAAATAATGTTAATCTATTTTATATTAGCACTACTTACTGGGACATATATTTGGGTAGGGACAAAATGGAGATGGATATATTTAGTGGCAATAATATCAACTTTTGCAATCCCTGGACTATTGAAATTATTTGACCATCACATGGTTCCAGACATTGCAGTACAATGTAAAAAAATGTGCGATTTAACTCCAGTAGAGACATTATTTTATTTTTTTGGTTACAGTAGAATGTTTATTAGAACCGCTGGGTTTATTCAATTAATTTCTGGACTATTACTCTTTTCGAAAAAATATAGACTTTTAGGTTTAATGTTTTGTTTTATTTTAAATTCATTTATCAATCTTTTAAATATTTCTTTTTGGGGTATGTCGCCAGTGACAATCTATATGTTAATGATTACAGCTTCAATAATTGTATACATGTATCTTGACTATAAGGACAATTTAAAGGGATTAGTAAATAATACCATAGATAAAAAAAGCAGCATCTAACACACAGTTTTCGCCCTTGTTGGTGTTATCACCAACAAGTAATCAGTACCGCATAAATAACTGTTTTAAAATTTTCGCCCTTGTTGGTGTTATCACCAACAAGTAATAAGTACCGCATAAATAACTGTTGGTGACAACACCAACAGTGGCCAAAATCATCAAAAAAATAGTTATTGATACATTTTTATTTTTGTATTTTTATATATGATGAAATCACTTATTTTCTTTTTAATAGTTACGACTTCGTACTTTGGGCAAAACAGTCCAAAAGAAATGCTGTTAGATAGCTTAAATAAATCACGTGAAATTGATAGAGGTGCTTTTAATTTATATATTAAAAAACCGGAATTTGAAATAATTGCAGGTAACTATAGAAACAGGGAATCGAGCCAACAAGGTTTTGAGCCATTTACATTAACCTATCATATTTATTTACCATTTCAATTCGATTTAAATTACGTCAATCAAACGGCAAAAGATAAATTATTAAAGATCAATATGGCCTTCATTATTCAACATTCAAAGCATGGTAATTATGCTGCTGGTTTAGGAAGTCGATTTAGTTTTTTAGTATTTAAAAAAACGTATGTTAGTTATCAATTCGGCATAGTGTGGTGCGAACCTACAAATAGAAATGCAAATGACGGGATTAACGAAATGGGATTTTGTCTTCATCATGAGTTTTCGCTTAACTATAATTTGAGCAAACATATTAAGGTAAGTGGGAACGTCCTTCATTTATCAAATGGCAACTTATTTAAACGAGGAAAAAACAATCAGGATATCATTGGCTTAGGACTTGCCTATCTTTTATAAAAAGAATGAATTTATTGAATGATTCATGTTGAATTTTCATCGTTTTACTCATTCTTCATCAACTAAACTAACTCAACATATCTGCCAATAATTCCATTTCTACTTTAGCATTCTTATTATTATAAATAATATTATTTACTGCGTTGGTAATTGGAATATGAACGTTGTACTTTTTATTTATTTCGCATACGCATTTCACGGCATAATATCCTTCAGCAATCATATTCATTTCTAACTGCGCATTTTTTA
>JBIISW010000136.1:0-6481 GCA_044340865.1 Bacteroidia bacterium
AATGAACTTAAAGTTCGTTTGGCTCAAGAACAAATTGAGCGTGTCACATTTTCATTTTATAAATATGTGCCTATTGAACATCCTAAAGAACTTCGCGATGAACTATTTATCCAATGGTCAGCACTCAATTGTTTCGGAAGAATTTACATCGCAAACGAAGGCATCAATGCTCAAATGAGTGTTCCAAAGAATAATTGGGATGCTTTTGTAAGCCAACTTTATAGCGATCTTAGATTTAATGAAATCCCTTTCAAAATAGCTTTTGATGATAACGGCAAATCATTTTATAAACTTGGTGTAAAAGTGCGCTACAAAGTGGTTGCGGATGGTATTGATGATGAAACATTTAATCCATCAAACACAGGCACTTATTTAAATGCCGAAGGATTTAATAAAGCGATTGAAGATCCAAACACAATTGTGGTTGATATGCGTAACCATTACGAAAGTGAGGTGGGTAGATTCGACAAGGCCTTTTGCCCAGATGCTGATACGTTTAGAGAAGAATTGCCTTTGGTAGTTGAACACTTAAAAGGTCAGGAAGATAAAAAAGTTATCATGTATTGCACGGGTGGTATTCGTTGCGAAAAAGCGAGTGCCTATTTGAAACACAAAGGTTTTAAAGATGTGAATCATTTACGCGGCGGCATCATTCAATATGCTAAAGAGGTTAAAGAACAAGGTTTGGAAAGTAAATTCAGAGGAGTTAATTTTGTTTTTGACGAGCGAATAGGGGAGAGAATCACGCCGGATGTTTTATCTAATTGCCATCAATGTGGGAAGCCTTGCGACATGCATGTTAATTGTAAAAATGATGATTGTCATTTGTTATTTATTCAGTGCGATGAATGCGCCACACACATGAATGGTTGCTGTACGCCAGCATGTCAAGAGATTGCAGCTATGCCAATTGAAATGCAACGCGAGTTAAGAAAAGGCAGAATTAAAAATGGTCCTGAATGTTTATCTGTTTATAAAAGCAGACTTCGTCCAAACTTAGCAGAAATTATAAAAAATAATATATCTTTAAAATAAAAAACAGTTATGCCTATTTATCATAAATTAGGAAATATTCCTCAAAAAAGACATACCATTTTTAAATCACCAAAAGGAGATTTTTATTATGAACAGTTATTTGGAACCGAAGGATTTAATGGTCACTCATCTTTACTGTACCATACACATAGACCAACGCAGGTTAAAGAAATTTTAAAAAGCTATTCTGTTGAACCAAAAGTTGCTATTGGGAAAAATATTAAATCGCTGTTATTAAAAGGTTTTGAAATTAAACCAACGGCTGATTTTTTAGAAAGTCGTAAAACGGTTTTATTTAATAATGATTGCCACATTGGATTAGCCGCGCCAACAGAAAGCATGACGAGTTATTTCTATAAAAATGCAGATGCCGACGAACTCATTTTTATTCATAAAGGAAAAGGAAAACTAAAAACTTTTATGGGAAATATTCAATTTGAGTATGGCGACTACTTAGTTATTCCACGTGGAATGATTTACCAAATTGAATTTGAAACCACAGATAATAGGTTATTGTATGTGGAATCATTCGAACCTTATTACACACCAAAACGTTATAAATCTTCTTCAGGGCAATTGTTAGAGCATTCGCCATTTTGTGAGCGTGATTTTAAATTACCAACTGAATTAGAAACGCATGATGAAAAAGGTGACTTCATTATCAAAATAAAAAAGGAAGGCATGATGCATGAATTTTTATATGCAACGCATCCTTTTGATGTTGTTGGTTGGGATGGTTACAATTTTCCTTATGGATTTAGCATTCATAATTTCGAACCCATAACTGGGCGTGTGCATCAGCCACCTCCCGTGCATCAAACTTTTGAAACATCTAGTTTTGTTGTGTGTTCATTTGTTCCACGTTTATACGATTATCATCCACAAGCCATTCCAGCTCCCTACAATCATAGTAATATTGATAGCGATGAAGTGTTGTATTATGTTGATGGCGATTTCATGAGTCGTAATAACATTGAACAAGGACACATCACCTTGCATCCAAAAGGCATTCCGCACGGACCAGCTCCTGGGGCCATGGAAAGAAGTATCGGGCAAACCATTACGCAAGAACTTGCCGTGATGGTAGATACTTTTAGACCACTTAAAGTGACCGAAGAGGCTATGGCCATTGATGATGGTAAATATTATAAAAGTTGGGTCGAGTAATTTTAAAATAGAGTTATAAAAAAAGTGGAGAAAAATTTTCTCCACTTTTTTATTTTATAGATTTACTTAAAAAATTAAACTAATTGTTTTGCTTTTAAAATAGCAGCATCCAATCCTTCTAATTTTGTTCCACCTGCTTGTGCATAAAACGCTTGGCCACCGCCGCCGCCATTAATTTCTTTCGCTAAGTCTTTAATAATATTACCCGCATGTAGGTTTTTTGATTTCACTAATTCATCATCAATTATAACAGAAAGACTTGGTTTTCCATTGACTTCTGCAGCTAATACACACACGCAATGTTCTACTTGATTGCGAATTTCAAATAGCATATTTTTGATTTCATCTGCACTATTGAATACAATTTTTTCTGCAATAAAATTGATTCCATTTTTAGTTTCAATTTTTTGAAGTAACTGTTGTTTGATGATTTGAGCTTTTTCTTTTAATAATACATGAAGTTGTTTTTGCAATTCACTATTTTCATTCAATACATTGCTCAAACTTTTCACAACGTCTTTGTTATTTTTCAATAACGTTTTCACCTCGTTTAAGATGTTAGTTTGATTTTCAAAAAACGCTTCAAATTGAGACGCTGTCACCGCTTCAATACGTCTGATACCTGCTGCAACGGCACCTTCTGAAATTATTTTAAAATAACCAATTTGTCCAGTTGCATTCACATGCGTTCCTCCGCATAATTCAATGGAATAATTTTTATCAAATTCAACAACACGAACAACATCGCCATATTTTTCACCAAACAAAGCCATCGCGCCTGTTTTTTTGGCGTCATCAATACTCATTTGTTGAATATTGCTTTTTATGTTTTCGCGAATTTTACTATTGACTATTTTTTCGATTTCATGTAATTCTTCATCTGTAATTTTTGAGAAATGCGAAAAATCAAAACGTAAATTTTCGTCATTGACTAAACTTCCTTTTTGTTCAACATGAGTTCCTAAAACTTGACGAAGCGCTGCATGCAATAAATGTGTTGCACTGTGATTATTTTCAGTTAAGCTACGTTTGGTAGCGTCTACTTTTGCTGTAAAACTTGCTGTCATATTATCAGGTAGTTTATCGCAAAAATGAATCATGATTCCGTTTTCTTTCTTTGTATCGGTAATCATTATTTTTTCATTGATGTTTTCAAGTGTTCCAGAATCCCCCACTTGTCCGCCACTTTCAGCATAAAAAGGGGTTTTATTTAATACAACCTGAAACTGTTCTTTGTTTTTTGCTTTTACTTTTCTGTAACGAACGATTTTTGCATCGCACTCTAAATCAGTATAGCCAATAAATTCTGTCAAGGTTTTTGAATCTTCTTGTGTTTCTAAAATAACCCAATCTTCTGTATCTATAACCGTTGCTGCGCGTGAGCGGGCTTTTTGTTCATTCAAATAAAAATTAAATTCTTCTTCGTTGATACTTAAATCATAACCACGAGCAATGAGGGAAGTTAAGTCTACAGGAAATCCGAAGGTGTCATATAATTCAAAAACGGTTTTACCATCAATGATATGGCTTGCCTGAGATGTTTTTAAATCCATGCAAACTTGCTCAATGCGTTTTAATCCAATTTCTAAAGTTTTATAAAAAGAAATTTCTTCTTCTTTAATCACTTTTTCAATCAATGTTTTTTGCGTCTGTAATTCAGTGAATTGTTCGCCAAGTTGATTAACTAAAGTTGGCACAATACGGTACATAAACGGCTCTTTGATAGTGAGTGATTGATATCCATAACGAATTGCTCTTCTTAAAATACGACGAATGACATAGCCTGCACCGGTATTGCTTGGTAATTGTCCGTCTGCAATTGAAAACGAAATGGTACGAATGTGATCAGCAATAACGCGCATCGCAATGTTGATGGTAAGTTGGTCTTTATGGTCATTTTCGTTTTCTGGTTTATACGTCAAACCACTTAACTCTTCAATTCTAGTTAGTAACGGTGTAAATACATCTGTATCGTAATTTGATTGCTTGCCTTGTAAAACGCGCACTAAACGCTCAAATCCCATTCCTGTGTCAACGTGTTGTGCCGGTAATTTTTCTAATGATTTATCGGCCTTGCGCATAAACTCCATAAATACATTATTCCACACTTCAATTACTTGTGGATCATCATTATTTACAAGTGTTGCACCATCTACTTTTTGACGTTCCTCATCACTTCGTCCATCGTAATGAATTTCGGTACATGGTCCACAAGGCCCAGTATCGCCCATTTCCCAGAAGTTATCTTTTTTATTTCCTTTTAAAATGCGCGCTTCATCAATGTATAATTTCCATGTGTCATAAGCCTCTTGATCAAATGGAACATTCTCTTCAATGCTTCCTTCAAACACAGTCACGTATAATCTTGATTTGTCAATTTTATAAACTTCCGTTAATAGTTCCCACGCCCAAGCAATGGCATCTTTTTTGAAGTAATCTCCAAAGCTCCAATTACCAAGCATTTCAAACATAGTGTGGTGGTAAGTGTCTACACCAACTTCTTCTAAATCGTTATGTTTACCGCTTACACGCAGACACTTTTGAGTATCCGCAACTCTCGGAAATTTAATAGGCGCATTGCCTAAAAATAAATCTTTAAATGGAGCCATACCACTGTTAATAAACATCAGTGTAGGATCGCCTTTTACTACCATTGGTGCAGAAGGAACAATCTCATGGCCTTTAGATTTAAAAAAATCGAGAAATGTTTTTCGTACTTTATTTGATTCCATAATATTTAAAAAAGAAAGTGTGAATATAAGAAAATCAGTGGCATCAACCATCACAAATTATGCACTTTTTTCGCCATTAGTTTCTTTTTTTGAAGGAGTTTATTTTCAGTAAAATAAAAAGCAGGTTAGCTTTTCTAGTTAAATATTTAATTATCTTTACTCTGCTTTAATTAGCTAGATTCATGTCGAAAGTAAAATATAGATTTAATACCAAATCCTTAACCTACGAAAAGGTAAAAGTTTCATTTAAAGTGAGGTTTTTACAAGTACTTTCGTATTTAGCTACTGGTATTGTATTTGCTGTTATAACGATTGCCTTAGCTAATAAATTTCTGCCATCTCCTCTTCAGAAAAAACAAAATAGGGAATTGGAAGTGGTTAAGTTACAATATGATTTATTGAACAAAAAAATGAGTCAAGTACAAACGGTTTTAAATGATTTGCAAGACCGCGATGACAATATTTACCGTGTTATTTTTGAAGCAGAACCCATTGCAAGTTCAGTAAGACAAGCTGGTTTTGGAGGAAGTAATCGTTATAAAGATTTAGAAGGTTATGAAAACACAGAAATCATGACCGAAACCACAAAAGCCTTAGACCGCATTACGAAACAATTGTATATTCAATCCAAATCGTATGATGATGTGATTAAAATGGCGAAAGGAAAAGAAAAATTAATAGCTTCTATCCCTGCCATTATGCCTTTAAATAATAAAAATTTAAAACATGCGCCAAGTGGATATGGATGGAGAACGCATCCCATTTACAAAACGCAAGAGTTTCATCCAGGTATGGATTTTACAGCGGAACAAGGTACACCCATTTACGCAACGGGTGATGGTATTGTAGAACGAGCCGATGCGGCCGCTCAGGGATACGGGAATCATGTGGTGATTAATCATGGATTTGGTTATCAAACATTATATGGTCACATGAGTAAAATGGCGACCAAGCCAGGTGCAAAAGTGAAGCGAGGCGATTTAATTGGATACGTAGGAAGTACGGGATTAAGCACAGGTCCACACGTGCATTATGAAGTAATTAAGAATGGAGAAAAAGTAAATCCAATTAATTTTTATTATAACGATTTATCTCCAGAAGAATATCAAATTATGTTAGAACTTTCTTCTAAGTCAACCCAATCATACGATTAATGAACTCTGTTTATAAGATTGGTTTTTATACAGCTATTTCATTGGTGATTGCTAATATGATTGGTACAGGCGTATTTACAAGCCTTGGCTTTCAATTGTTAGATATTCATTCCGTTTTTAGTATTTTAATTTTATGGCTTTTAGGTGGAGTTATATCATTGTGTGGTGCCTTAGTTTATGCCGAGTTGGGTGTAACTTTTCCGAAGAGTGGAGGCGAGTATGTGTATTTATCTAAACTCATTCATCCTTTTGTTGGTTTTTTATCAGGTTGGGTTTCTTCCACCGTTGGCTTTGCTGCACCAGTGGCATTAGCTAGCGTGGCATTAGGAACCTATGTGCATGTGATGTTTCCCCAAATTAATATAACGGTGTGCGCACTGAGTGTTGTTGCTA
>JBIISW010000137.1:0-6460 GCA_044340865.1 Bacteroidia bacterium
AATGTTTTCAGGGTTTGTTTAATAACTTCTGTTCCTCCGTTACCTGTTGTTATTGATATTAAAACGGAGAGTCCAATTTCTTTTGTTAGTTTTTTCATCACATGATTGAGTTCAATGTGCGCTATTTCGTGACATATAACTCCAGCTAATTCATCTTGGTTATCAGCATTTAAAATTAATCCACTATAAATAACTAAATGACCATTAGGAAGTGCAAATGCATTAATTTCATCTTTCATGATGACATGAACGTTTAATTTTTCAATGTCAATGTTATTGGATAGGCAAATATGATTCACAATGCTATCAATGGCATGAGTAACATCTGTATTTTTATTTTCTTGTTCTGTTTTTTTTATTCCTTCCCAAAAAATGTCTCCTAGTTTTTGCTCTGTTTTATCTGTTATTTTTTCAACTTTAAAAATTCCTACCCAATCTATTTCTTTTAATGAAAACCACATTCCGAAAAATAAACCTATGGATATAACGCCTTGAATGATTGATTTCTTCATGATTTTGATTTGCAAATTAAATTTGTTAGTGGGCCAAAAAACCATAATTCGATATGAATTCCTTTTCTTGTTTGAATGGCAATGTACATGGTTGCAATAAATTCAACAATGTTAAAAAGGATTGCAGATAGCATGTAAGCGATGTATGAATTTGTAATATTTTCTTCTGTAAAGATTATCGATATAGTCCACCAAAAACCAAAGCTATTTATAAATAGCATGGATAGTTGTGATAGTAATGCTTGTGTGCAATGCCAACGCACAAAATAAGTAGAGTTGCGATTGCCTAAATAAAAAATAAATGTTGCTAATAAATTTAATATTGGTAACGGCAGCCCTGCAATGATTGCGATGAGCGACATTAAATAACTATTGGAAGCTGATTCTGTTTCTTCTTCGCTAAGTTGATAATTAAATGGATTACTATGAATCATAATTCTTTTGTGATATTCCAAATCCAATTTAGTATCAAAAGCAAGAGCAATGGTACATTGTATGTTGGTATTTTTAAATAGGTTTCTAATTTTTTATAAAAATGCAGTAATGAGTTTTTTTTTGTCAATAAATCAATCATCATCCATAATGGCGCCATAATTAATATGATTGAAATTAAATAACCTAAGGGATTTGTAGTAAATGCTTTTAAAAATTCGCCATTTTGTAATAATAAAACGGACCTTGTTGAACCGCAGGAAGGGCAGGGTATATGTGTTACATGTTTTATGATGCATACTTCAAATGTGTTATTGTTAAACAATACATAATTTGAAGCATTCAGATAAAGCCACATATACCCTGCTGCACAAGCAATAGAAATGATTAAATAGAGCTTATTCCTGCTAAAAGTCATTAGTATAAAAACTGTTGAATTTTTTGCATATTTTTTTCTCTTGTCGATTTTTGAATCATGAACCAATCAATGATTGTCCAAATACCTAAACCACCACACGTTAGTAATTTACCAATTCCCAAACCTACATCTCCAATCATAAAACGATCAATACCCATTGAACCAGCCAAAATGGAAACGATTAAACTTGTTGTAGGGTCTTTTAACTGAACCGTTGAAATTAATGCCCATTTCGAATCATCGATAGCTAGTAGTCTTTCTCTGATAACATGAAGACTATGACTTTCGAAAAATTTTGAATTTGACATTATGAACATGTCGACTTTTTGTGCTTCCATTTTTTTTAATTTTTAATTTTTTTTACTCGTTTGGCTTTTCAATTCCGCCCCGTTTACAATGGTTTCTGGTCTCCATTTTTTTATGTTTATTTTCTTTTATTGATTTTTCAAGATACGAAAAATTGTATTAAAATGAAATTTTTTTTATGAGTTAACTAAGCTTTTAAGTTTGGCTTTTGATTTATATTCCGGTAATTAAGAATTAAACCTTAATCATTTTTTTGATGTTGTTTTTAAATTGTTGTGGTTTAATCTATTGTAATATAACGGTTTCGGGCTTGGCGAAGTTGGCGATTTCTAAGCAAATAAATTGATACGAAGCACAAACCTTCATGTAACTACTGAATCGCCAATCTTGTTCAGATGCTCGCATAGTCATAACTATTCAATTAACTTAGAACTAAATGGTCACTTGTTAATCTTACTTTTGGTTTGTTCAATTTAACCACAACTTCTTTTATCTTGATTTGATCTTCTTTTGAAAGGAATACAGGAATTAATACGTTTATATTAATTTTTAACAACCGATTTATAATTATTAAATCTTTTAGAGTAAATGGTTTGATACCATTCACGAGTTCTGACATGTGAGACTTGCTTTTGTGACCTAAAATTAATGCCAAGTTCTCTTGTGTTAAATCAAGTTCTTTGAGTTTTTTCCTAATTGCCTGTTTTCTGTTTTCTATGAATAGTCTTTCTAGTTCGGCAATATGTTCAGTTTTTGCACTTTCTGAGAGTTTATTATCATCAATTTTGTCAATATCATTCCACTCAGAAATTTCATAACTTTCTATTATGTCACGTAGTTTTGTTCTTAAATTTTTAAAATGAAGGCTTTCTTTTGCAAGAAGTCTTAGTTTTCTGTCGGCAATAAGAGCTCTGTCATAATCTAATTCATTGGTTATGATGCCTTTTTCTACTATTTTCTCTATGTCAAAATGTGTTTTCATTAGTCGATGTAACCATTTTTTCTTAACCATTTTTCAATAGTTAATTTATTGTTTTTAAATGTTGCTTCATATTCTTGATGAGTGCCTGCCCACACAATCGTAGCCTCACCTTCATCGTCAAGTTCAATTAATATGAGTGTTCGATGAACATTAATATAAAAAAAGTAAAATCCATCACTATGCACGCAGTCTGCATCATTTCTAATATCAATTAAACTTTTTTCACTAGGATTAAACTTTTCTAAATCCGTTATTAACTTATCAATTTCATTGCACAGCTTTTTATTGCCTATGTTTTTCTTTTTAATCTTTAAAATTGTTTTCTTTCCAAGAATTCGCATATTAATGACTTTACAAATATATAAAAGTTTGGTTATAAACCGAACTTTTATAGAATATTTTTTTTGTGTAACGGATTGCAGCTAAAAGAAGTGCGGTTTTGAAACCGAAATGTTTTCTACTTACACAATATTTATTAGTTGCCGAAATCCTGTACTCTTTTTTGCCTACATAAAAATAACAAACTTTCGCGAAGCGGCAACTAGTAGGCAAAAAACTTATACTTCCGCCCGCATTTTTTTTAGGTGCTGTTAGGCACTAGGGCGTTTTATTTGAAATATATCCAAGTAATGCAATTCAATATCCCACCTAGGTCTGAAAGTTTAGCGATGTCCTTACTTATTGGAATTACATTAAAATATTTTTCGTAAATTTTTATTGCGTCTTGGTCTTTGTCTAAAATACCATATTGAGGTAAAAATATTGTATTACCAATTCTTAAATAATTTATATAATTACCAAATGCGCTTGGAAATTCTTCTGATTTTTGGTCTTTTGACGTTTCGCTTTTAATACGGATTACATTAAAGTGTTTTTCAATTTGTTTTGCTACGTTGTCAAGAAATATTTTCCCTTCTAAATAGTTTTCGGGATACGAAGCTATAACAACCGTTGTTTCATTTATGAAACGCATCATTCCATCAATATGTCCGGTTTCATCACCTGGCTCAACAGGTACTATTATCAAATTTGAAATGCCTAATTGTTCTTTAAATGCCAAACGCATTTGTTCGATTGATATAGATTCATTGTCAGAGATAATGCGGTTTGTAGTAATAGCTGTTCCTTTTCCATTGTGTATTAAATTGCCACCATCAATAATTATTTTTTGATTTTGAAAAGTAAAATGCTTTATTTTTTTATTAAGCTTTTCCGCTAGTTCTAAACCAACGCTGTCGTCTAAGAGTGCGTATTTTTTTTCAGCTAAGTTGAAATATTTTGGCGAATAAAGTGCTTTTACTAATTCATTTTCTGAAGAGGCAATTGGTGCAAAGTCTCTAATCCAAATATCTTGTACATTATTTAGACATATTAATTTAACTTTTGAATTTGTAAACTTTTTATTTAAAGATTCTTTTAGCCCTTGTCTATGGATTAAGTTTATTTCCTTTAGTTCGGAATTATCAATTAGACTTTGAATAAAATAATCATAAAAAGGTATAAGTTCTTCTCTTTTGTTTGGTAGTTTGTCAGGATAAACAACAACAATTCCTTGTGGTATTTTCCATTCGGGAAATAGATTTGGTAATTCTTGAGCCTTTGCGGTTATTAATGTCATTGTGAATATGATAAGTTTAATAATTTTCATACTCCATTGGTTTTGCTCCTTTGAGGAAATAAAAATGGTCTTTGTGAAGAAAAAGACTAATTAAAAATGCTAAAACACCAAATATTGCCGCAGGCATTATTGGGTTTTCTTTGTCTATATATGCACCGATAGCGGCAAAGATTAACGCGTAGAATAATGAAAAAATAATACTAAAAATATATCTAAATATTTTACTTGAAAAGAATACATAATTTGTCCCGAAAAACAAAACTAAAAAAGTTACTATACTAACTGACCAATTATACTTAAAAGTATAATAGCCCAAAATACTCAGTCCTACGGATAGAATTAAAGCGTCTGTAAAAATTATTGCTGTCTTGCGTTTGTAAAAAAAATAATTTGCCATAATGTTTGTCTTTGTGTCTATGTCTTTACGCCTTGTGCCTAACTTGTATATACTCGCCATAAACATTCGGTTATACAGCTACCCTTAGTTGTATAGGCGTATGTTTGTTTCGTTTTATTTTTGTGTGTTATACATTTTTTCGCTTGCTTTCCAAATGCGGTATTTAAGTTCCATGGTTTCGGGTAGATAAATCACAAGGGGAAGCGCGCTGTTGTAATTAGTAAAGTAGGGTGCAAGGGGTATAAATTTTTTGGTGGTGGTATTGTTTAAGCAGAGCATCTTGGTGCTTGCTAGGGTTCCATCGCTTTCTACGGTGTAGTAGCTGTAACCATAGCCTGTAAGTGTTTGCGCTTGTATGTTGCCAATGAGTATATACGTGTTGCAATCTACTTGCTTGGTAATACCTACTAAGAGTTCTAATTTTAAGTTTTGTTCTTTGTTGGCTTTGGGCACATACACGGTTATTTTTTTATAGCCTTTTTGCGCTGCAGGAAACAGTGTGTCGAGTTTGTTAGGTGTTTTGTTTTGTGCTTTTGCGGCAAGGCTCAGGAGTGCTAATAAAGTGGATAGGATGTAATGTAAAAAATGGTTTTTCATAATGGCTTGGTTTACTTAAATACTTCGTGGCCTTCTTTATCAATAAAGCCTATTTTTTTACCAAGTCGTATTTGCGCCCAGCCCATTCGTCGGGTATCAAAGGTTTCAATGTGGTCGTATGTTGGTTTCACCACTTCAATGCCATTTTTATCAATGCATCCTTTTTTATTTTTTAGGCTTACTTGTGCCCAGTTTTCGCATAAGAGGTCAAAGGGTTCTATTTGGTCGTAAATAGGTGGCACTACTTCAAACCCATTATTGGTAATGAAGCCATATTTGCCATCTAATTTTACCAAAGCCCAATCTTTGGTATATACATCAAAGCCTCCTATATCGTCGTATTTTGGTTCTACCAATTCAGTACCAGTGCTGTCAGCCAATCCAAATTTGCCATTCAGCTTTGTTTTTTTTACTTCCATGGTTTCGCTATCAAATGATAAGACATCGTCATATCTGGTTTGAGCGTCTGTCATAATTGGTAATAGTGCCGTTAGGAGAATAAGCAAAGAATGTTTCATAATAAATGATTTTTTTATAAAAAATAAATATAATGATTAATTAATATATTTTATAGATAAAATTATAAAAATATTAGATAAATACAAAATATTGTTTATTTTTGTATCGAGCTTACATTTAATTAATTGGTTTAGTTTTGTGAGTAAAAAAAAAGTTCTCGTTTTTAACGAGAACTTTTTTTATTTATAATCGGATGTAAATGAATGTATCAGCACGAAACCGTTAGTCGCATTTTTTTATTTTTTATATTCTACTTTCATTTCTACACGCCTGTTTTTCTGCCTGCCAAGCTCGGTACCGTTATCTTCAATGGGCTTATTTGGTCCAAACCATTCTGCGGTAATTTTATCGGTTGCAACGCCATTACTCACTAAGAATTTTTTTACAGCCTTGGCACGTTTTTCGGATAGTAAGGTGTTTTTTAAAGAGTCGCCTTGGTTATCGGTATGCCCTGATAGTTTCAAGGTCCATTCGTCCGCATGTTGTTTCATAAGGCCTGCTAATTCGGTTAAAGAAGGTAAAGATGTTTTTTTAATGATGTCTTTTCCACTGGCAAATTCTAAACTGGCAAATGCTTTTTCAAGTATTTTTTGTTCTTCCACTTTTAAAACTGGTGCTGGCAAACAGCCTTTTAATTCAACTAATCCAGCTATCAATGGGCATTCGTCCTCTTTGTCTA
>JBIISW010000028.1:0-21063 GCA_044340865.1 Bacteroidia bacterium
TTATAAATTAAACAATGGTTTTCTGTCAATAAAACCTCCACCAATTAAATCATTACCTTCATAAATTACTGCACTTTGTCCTGGAGCAATACCAGTAGCCGATTCATGAAATACAATATTTAATTTGTTATCTATCGTATTTATTGTACTCAATCTACCAGAATCTTTGTAACGTATTTTAGTTAGGGCAACATAATCTTCGGGTAGGGTTTCGTACTTGATTAGATTAAAATCCCTTACGTTTATTTCCATTTCTTTTAAATCATCTAAGTCTCCTAAGATAACGGTATTGGTTTCTGGAATAATTTCTTTAACAAAAACAGGTTCGCCCATAGCTAAATCTAATCCTTTACGTTGCCCAATAGTATAAAAAGGATAGCCACGATGCGTGCCAACTTTTTTGCCTTTATACAAATAATTTCCACCTTCAACTTTTGCTTCTAAGTTTGGCAAACGGTGTTTTAAAAATGCTCTGTAATCATTATCAGGTACAAAACAGATATCGTAACTTTCACTTTTATTTGCTAGGTCAATAAAACCAGCATCCTTAGCCATTTGTTTAATTTCAGTTTTTTTATAACCGCCCAAAGGATACATGGTTCTTTTTAAACTTTCTTGATCTAATCCCCACAACACGTAAGTTTGGTCTTTGCTATGGTCTAATCCTTTATAGATTATTTTTCTGTGATTTTCTTCACGTAGTTGTGCGTAATGTCCAGTTGCAATAAATTCGCAATCGAGCATGTTAGCGCGTTTTAATAATGCTTCCCATTTAATATGAGTATTACATAATACGCATGGATTTGGTGTTCGTCCAGCAAGATATTCTTCCACAAAATTATTAATGATTTGATCCCCAAATTCTCCTCGTATATCTAAAATATAGTGCGGGAATCCAAATGTTACTGCCATTGAACGCGCATCATTAATACTGTCTAAACTACAACAACCGGTTTCTTTTTTTGTACTGCCTGAAGTTTCGTAGTCCCATGTTTTCATGGTAATACCAATTACCTCATAACCTTGCTCATGAAGCATCATTGCTGCTACCGAACTATCAATACCACCACTCATGGCCACTAATACTTTTCCGTGCTTACTCATCTTTAGGGCTATAAATTATTTGCTTAATTTTGGTTTAATTGTTTTTGGTGTTGATTCGGAATTTTTTGTTTTCTCTTCCGTTGATTTATTTTTATTAAAAAAATCGTCTGTTTCTTTTTGAGTAGCTAATCTTCCAAATTTGTACAATTCTTTTTCTTTTATTTTTCCGTCTTGCTCTTTATATATCCAAGGTCCATTTTTTTGACCATTTTTGTAATATCCCGAAGCTACTTGCACGCCATTAGGAAAGTAATACGTGTTTTTACCTTCCATTAAACCATTTACATAATTTCCTTCACCTTTTATCAAGTTTTTATCGAAGTATTGTTTAAACGGGCCATGTTTTAAATCCATTTTGTAATGATATTCTTCACTTACGATTCCGTTAGAAAAATAAACAAAAGAAACGCCATTCTTTTTTCCTAGTAAAAAGGTTTCTTTCGAAATAATTAATCCTTTTTCATCGTAAAAACACCAGGTTGAATCTTTTAATTCGTTAATGTATTTACCGTAAGCCATCATTTTACCATTTGGATGAAATAGAGTGGAGTATCCTATTTTTCCATTCTGAATAAATAACATTTTAGATTTAATTGAATCGTTGGGATAATAGTATTTAAATAAACCTTGAGGTAAGTTGTCTTTGAAGTTACCTTCGTAAATTAATTTTTTAGTAGTTGGATCTGTTTTTTTCCAATAGCCTTGTTTTAATCCTTTTTCATCAGTTTTATTTTGCGCAACACTAAAAAAAACATTTAGTAATAACATTAAAATTGCGATATTCTTTTTCATGTTGTATTATAATGATGGTTATATAACTAAGTTACAATAGTGGTTAATTAGTTTAAAAAAGCGTATTTATAATTTATTTTTTATTGGGTTAGCATAAAGTTTAATAAATAAATTACGCAATACATCTTGTTCACCTACTAGTTCAGAAATTGATTCATTAGTATAATTTATAAAATCATTTTTTTCGTTTTCGGTGTAATTTGTTTTAAAAATATTCGTTTGATTTAAAATATCATACGCAATATAATTTACTGGATTTAACTTATAGTTTTGATGTATTTGTTTATCAATATAATTTGTCAACAGTTTTATTTTCTCGTTTTCATTATTTAACTTATTGATTTCATCTAATTCGTTTAATATTGGTGTTCCAAAAGCAACATGTATTTTGCCTTTTGGTTGTTTAATCCCAGTAAGGATACTATTAAAATCTTCGTTTTTATCCTTTACATAGGTTCCCTGAAGATCTAATAAATATAATTCTTGAACTTTTAATTTATCGCAGGTGTCGTATTCGTAGCTAATTGTAATTGGAACGATATTTAATTCGGAAATACTTTGCTTAAAATCTTTGGAACCGCTTAGGTTAAGCATTTTTACTAAACCCGTTTGAGTGATATCATTTCCGTCTTTTGTTCTTCCGTTACGTTGAGCGATCCACATACTCACATTTTTATCTAAAATGGTATGACGTATGTAAGCACTTAATTGTTTTGAGGTATCATATAATTCTTTAATCGTTCCATCACGCTTAACGGCAACCATTCGGTTCATTTTTCCGAAGTCGGTAATAAACCCTTCCTGCATTAAGTTTTCACCAAAAGTTATTTCTGATGTTTCAAATTCTTCCTTATCTAATATTATTTGTAAAATAGCACTGTCTAATAATATATCACGATGATTTGCAATATATAAATAGGATGCATTTTTATCCAAATTTTCTAATCCACTCCAAGTTAATCCTGTTGATGTTTGTTTTAAAATAGTCCAAATGGCATGACTCATAAAATGAGTTTGGAATTCATATGGTGATTTTGTGTTAATGGCTTTTTCAATCGCCTCTTCTTTTGAAAGATTTGGATTTAAATAGGCCATTAATTGTTGATAATATTCGTAATTTGATATACGTTTCATTACCTCCGGCGATTCACTGTCGTAGTATGGTCTAAGTGATTCAAAGTTATATTCTTTTGCAAATTCACTTATTTTTTTTGCAGGTTCGGATGTGTAAAATTTCATATCAGATGTGTTGTTTGAAAAAATTATTTATGCAGAAAAAATCATTTATCTTTTTATTTTTTTGCACAAAGCTTTATTTACATTACGGCTGCTAATTTAACATTTTTAAAGGTAAAAACAGCAATTTGTTTTCTATTTAAAGGGTGCTATTTAGTAGTGCCAAAAATTTTTATATTCGTATTTCTTAATTTCGAAGTATGACTAATGAAAAAACATAATGTTTATTTAGCTAATGAATTAACAGGTGATATTCGCTTGTTTAATCCAAAAAAAATAGCTCAGCATGTCGTTGAAAATAAATTGATTAAAGATTTAATACAACTTTGTTTTAGCCATGACCACTTAATTTGCAGTAGAGCTGCATGGATACTTTGGTTTTGTTTCGAATTGGATAAGAAAATGGTGATTCCTTATTTTGGCCAATTGATTGATAATTTGAATAATAAAAATATACATCATGCGGTAATTAGAAATACATTGCGCTTGTTTCAAAAGCAAACTGTTCCCCCTAATCATGAATCTCAAATGTTGGACATGTGTTATAAATATATACAAGATAGCAGTCAAATTATAGCTGTGAGAGCTTTTGCAATGACTGTAAATTTCAACATATGTAAATCTTACCCTGAATTATTAGTGGAACTGAAGAGTATTCTTCAGCATTTAAATCACCCAGAAGAAAGTCCTGGAATAAAATCTAGAATAAAAAACACACTGCTAAATATTGATAAACTGCTTACAAAGAAAGTCTAGGTTTTTTTGTATAGATCTAGTAACTGTTCAGATAGTTTGTTTTTGTGAAATTTTTCTGCAAATGCAAAGCCGTTTTCTGCTATTTCTTTTCTTAAGTTTTCTGATTGTAATAGTTCGTTTATTTTTTCAGCTAATAGTGTCTCATTTAAAGGATCAATGTATATTGAATTTGGTCCTCCTGCTTCTGGAAAGCATCCATTTTGGTTTGTAATGACAGGTGTTTTAGAAATTAAGGCTTCTATAATTGGTATTCCAAATCCTTCAAAAATAGATGGATAAATAAAAATAGAGGCCTTTTGATAGATGATAGGTAATTGATGATTGGAAACATTTTCTAAAAAAATAACTCTATTGCTTAAATTATTTTTTAAAATAAATTGTTGTACTTCTTTGAAATAACTTGTTTTTTTTCCAACAACGATTAATGGTATTTCATTAACTAATTGTAATGATTTTATAATGGTTAGTAGGTTTTTACGTTTTTCAATAGTACCTACATATAATAAGTAGGATTGGGGCAGTTTATGAATCTTTTTTACCTGTTCAATTTCAGTGTCTGAATAATTTTTATAAAATGAATCACCACACCCTTGATAAACTACTTTAATTTTTGATTCAGGAATTTTGAAAAAAGACATGATATCTTTTTTTGTTTCTTCGCTAATCGCAATGATTGTATCTGCATTTTTACAGGCCGAATAGAATTTTACACGATAAATGATTCGATCTAAAAAGGGGTATAACTCAGGGTATCTTAAAAAAATTAAATCATGAATCGTAACAATTTTTTTTCCTTTAAATTTTTTAATATTTATTGGTAATTCATTACTAAGTCCATGATATACATCAATCTCTTTTTTTATTAGATAATGAGTTATAAATAAAGAACGCCAAATGTTTTTAAATTTTTTTTCAAAATATGTTTGTGGTTTTATGAATTCCACATTAGAATCTTCTTTAAGAAAGTCAGTTTTTTTTACGCTTGGTGTGAATAGATAAAGCTTTAATTCAGCATGTGAATCATTCAAATTTTTAATAATAGTTCGAGCATAATTTCCCAAACCACTAGTATTTAAAAAAGCTCTTTTTGCGTCAAATGCTACTTTCAATGTCAATCAATTTAAACCGCAACGTGATGTTCTCTCAAAGCATCATTAAGCGAAGTTTTTAAATCAGTACTTTCTTTTCTTTTGCCAATAATTAATGCGCATGGCACTTGGTATTCTCCAGCTGGAAATATTTTGGTATATGAGCCAGGAATTACAACACTTCTTTCCGGTACATATCCTTTTGTCTCTATTGGTGTATTACTGGTTACATCAATTATTTTAGTTGACATTGTTAAACAAACATTTGCCCCCAAAACAGCCTCTTTACCAACTCTTACACCTTCTACAACAATACAGCGAGAACCAATAAAACAATTGTCCTCTATAATAACGGGTGCTGCTTGTATGGGTTCTAAAACTCCACCAATTCCAACACCGCCGCTTAAATGAACGTTTTTTCCAATTTGCGCACAACTTCCAACTGTAGCCCACGTATCTACCATTGTTCCTTCATCTACATAGGCGCCAATATTAACAAAACTCGGCATGGTTATCACGTTTTTTGAAATATAACTACCATACCTTAAAATAGAACCAGGGACAGCACGTATTCCAGCCTCTGCTAAATTTGTCTTAAGTTTCATTTTATCATGAAATTCAAAAGGTTTTAATTCCATCACTTCCATTTGTTGAATTGGGAAATAAAGTATAACTGCTTTTTTTACCCAATCATTTACTTGCCAGTTACCATCTGATAATTGATTCGCAACTCGGATTTTACCTTTATCAATTTCCTCTATAATTTGTCTGATAACATCCTGATTTGATGCTATTTTTAAAAGTTCTCTGTCGTTCCAAATAGACTCAATTAAATTTTTCATAAAAAAAATGCTTAAATATTGTTTGCAAGTTAAGGAAAATATGTATATTTGCACTCCAAATTTTGGATTGGTTTTGTAGCTCAACTGGATAGAGCATCTCACTACGGATGAGAAGGTTTGGGGTTCGAATCCCTACAAGATCACAAATAAAACCCTTTGAAAACCAAAGGGTTTTATTTTGAAAATAAGAATTTGGTGAGGTAGCTCAGTTGGTTAGAGCATCGGATTCATAACCCGAAGGTCAGGAGTTCAAATCTCCTTCTCACTACAAAGGTTGTTTCTTTTTGAAACAACCTTTTTTGTTTTTATTTAATATATCTTACAATTACTTAATATGGATATTTTAACTATTGTTTTTTTAATGATGAATATTTTTGCCTTTGTTATCATGTCTTATGATAAGCGATTGGCAAAAATGAAAAGAACACGAATTTCTGAAAATAATTTATTGACTATTTCTATACTTGGAGGTTCATTAGGAATCTTAAGTGCGATGATTTTGTTTAGACATAAGACATCTAAGGGGTCTTTTGTTTTGAAATTTATTTTTACAATCCTCATTCAACTCATTGTTTTATTTTGGATAGTAAGTAGTATTAATAATAATTAATGCATCAATATTTTTATCCTGATTTAAATTAAAAAGGCTCAACAAAGTCGAGCCTTTTTAACACGATTTATCTTTTTATTAAAATTCATTTACACCTTGAACAGTGGTATATTTCATTGTGTATTTTACTCCTGGGTTCATGTATTTGTAGGCACTATGAGCCATTAAAGCTGCCTCATGAAATCCACATAAAATCAATTTAAGTTTATTTTTATATGTATTTATATCTCCTATTGCATAAACACCTTCCACATTAGTAGAATAATCATCTGTATTTACCTCAATAGCATTTTTATCTATGTTTAACCCCCAATTTTCTATAGGACCTAACTTAGGACTTAATCCAAATAAAGGAATTAAATGATCTGTAGAAATTGTAGATTGCTCATTTGTTTTACTGTGAGTCATTGTTACGGATTCAAGATTATCATTTCCTTCAACCGAATTTAAAACAGTATTTAAGTGTAATTTAATTTTACCTTCTTCCGCAAGTTTCATAACTTTGTTAACGCTATCTGGTGCACCTCTGAATGATTCACTTCGATGAACCAAGGTTAACTCTGAACATATTTCTGATAAAAAAATAGCCCAATCTAAAGCACTATCGCCACCACCTGCAATAACCATTTTTTGATTACGGTATTTTTCTGGATCAATAATCATATAGTTAATACCTTTTCCATTTTCAAATTTTGTTAAGCCATCTACTTCTGGTTTTCGTGGCTCAAAACAGCCTAAGCCTCCAGCAATAACAATAACTTTGGCTTGAATTTGAGTTCCTAAATTAGTCGTTAAAAGAAAATCTCTATCGCCACGTTTTTCAACTCCTTCAATACGTTCGCCTAAAGTATATCCAGGGTGAAATGGTTCAGCTTGTTTAACTAAATTTTCTATTAAATCTTGAGCAATTATACTAGGAAAACCAGGGATATCGTAAATGGGTTTTTTTGGATAAATTTCAGATAATTGTCCACCAACTTGTGGCAAGTAATCAATTAAATGGCAACGCATTTTTAATAAACCAGCTTCAAAGATGGCGAATAATGCTACGGGACCTGCCCCAACAATAGCTATATCAGTTGTAATCATTTATTTTTTATTTTTCTTTAAAAATTCTTGAACGATTTGTTCATCTGTTTTTCCTAAATTTAGAATACAAGATTTTGCGTCGTTTTCCCAAACAGTATTTGGATATTCTTTTATAATTTGTTGGTATATGTTTTTCGCTTCCACTTCATTATTTAACATAGATGCGTCATCATAAACTTGAGCTAATAAAAATAAAGCAGCCCCTCTGTTTCTAAATTGAGGAAATTCATCCACACATTTTTTTAATAAAATTTGAGATTGTTGAAAATTACGGGTAGTCTGAGCAATTTGGCCTGCTTTTAATAAGAAAACAGGAGCAAGGCTATCATTTTTGCAAGTTGATGCAAAATTATTAAAAGTATTTATAGCTTGTTCTGCTAAATTAGGGTTAACAGAAACAGCTTTCATTAAAATGCTATCCATCCTAACGGCGTCCTTATATAAAGAATTACAATCGCCACTAATAACTATATTCTGCAGAGAGTCTATTGTTGAAGCGGCATCTTTTTTATTCTCATTTTCATTACTACAAGAATTTAAAAAAATAATGCTTGTAATAATTATTCCTATTTTTTTTAGCATCGAATTATTTTTTTTGTGTGTATACTTTTGTTCTGTAATCTGCCCTAAATTTTCCTTTACTAATATCGGTTAGTTTTCCGCTAATCATTTTCCGTTTAAATGGACTGATTTTATCTGTAAAAAGAATTCCTTCGATATGATCATATTCATGTTGAATTACACGAGCTATAACACCATTATAGGTTTCTTTGTGTTTTTTAAAATTTTCGTCATAGTATTCTATGGTTAAATTTGGTTTACGCAAAACATCTTCTCTAACTTTAGGAATACTTAGACAGCCTTCGCTAAATTTCCATTCTTCGCCATTTTCTTCTGTTATCAAAGCATTGATGAATGTTTTTTTAAATCCATCCATTTGCTTCATTTCCTCTGCAGTAAATTCTGGTTCTTCATCTTCATCAACTTCAGCAAAAGGGCTTGCGTCAATTACAAAAAGACGAATAGCTTTTCCAACTTGAGGAGCAGCTAAACCAACACCATTTGCTTCGTACATGGTTTCATACATGTTTTGAATTATTGTGGATAAATTTTCATGTGATTTTTCAATATCAACGCATTTTTTTCTTAAAACTGGGTCGCCGTAAACAACAATTGGTAATACCATTTTTATTTTTTTAAACTATTATTATCTTGAATAATTTGGAGATTCTCTTGTAATAACAACATTGTGAGGATGACTTTCTTTAACTCCTGCGGCTGTTATTTTAATAAATTTTGCTGCTTGTAATGCTTTAATGTCTTTTGCTCCACAATATCCCATTCCAGCTCTTAAACCACCAATCAATTGGTACATCACTTCTGCTAAATGTCCTTTAAAAGGAACGCGACCGCTAATTCCTTCTGGAACTAATTTTTTTATATCATCTTCCATATCTTGGAAATATCTGTCCTTAGAGCCTTTTTGCATGGCTTCTAAAGACCCCATTCCTCTGTATGCTTTAAATTGACGGCCTTCGAAAATGATTGTTTCTCCCGGACTTTCTTCAACACCAGCAAACATGCCACCCATCATAACTGTATTCGCACCCGCGGCTATTGCTTTTACAATATCGCCAGTAAAACGAATACCTCCGTCAGCAATAATTGGTAAACGTCCTTTTAACGCTTGAGCAACATCCATGATAGCTGATAATTGAGGAACGCCAACTCCGGCAATGACACGTGTCGTACAGATTGAACCAGGTCCAATACCAACTTTTACACCATCAGCACCTGCTTTCATTAAATCTAAAGCAGCTGCACCAGTGGCAATATTTCCAACAATAACTTGTAATTTCGGGTATTTCTTTTTTACTGATTTAAGCATGGTTATTACCCCCTTTGAATGGCCATGGGCAGTATCAATTATAATTGCATCAACGCCAGCATTGCATAAAGCCTCAACCCTTAACATGGTATCATGGGTTACACCTACTGCTGCAGCTACTCTCAATCTTCCTAAATCGTCTTTAGCAGCATTTGGGCGAACTTTAATTTTAACGATATCTTTGTAGGTAATTAAACCAATTAGCTTTTTGTTTTTATCTAATATCGGTAGCTTTTCAATTTTATGATTTTGTAAAACTACTTCTGCTTGTTTTAAAGTAATGCCTTGTAATGCAGTTACAGCATCTTTGGCATGCGTCATAACTTCTTTAATTGGGCGTTTTAAATTTTTCTCAAAACGTAAATCTCTATTTGTTACAATTCCTACAAAAATTTTATTAGCGTCAACTACTGGAATACCTCCAATTTTATTTTCAGCCATTATTAATAGCACGTCACCAATAGTAGCATCTTGTAAAATAGTTAATGGGTCTGCAATCATGCCACTTTCACTTCGCTTCACTTTACGAACATGAGCGGCCTGCTCTTCAATGGACATGTTTTTATGCAAAACGCCAATACCTCCTTCTTGAGCAATAGAAATTGCTAATTGGTATTCGGTAACAGTATCCATTGCCGCAGATACAATTGGAGAATTTATTTTTATGTTTTTAGTAAAAGCACTTGAAATATTTACTTCGCGCGGTAATACCTCTGAATAAGCTGGCACTAATAAAACGTCGTCGTAAGTTAAACCTTCGGGAGCAAATTTATTTGCTAAAAAAGTTGATGTCATAATTTGAATTTTTGCTTGTAAAATTCGGGCAAAATTATGCAAAAAATACGATTTTAACTAATATGTTTTAAGGGTTTTAAATTTCACACCCTGATTCTCAAACTAATTGCTAAAAAAGCGAAAGTCTCGGTAACTACTCCGAGACTTTCTAAACTAACGAAAAACTATACTAAAACTTACTACCTAAAGTAACTGCAAAAGTCGTGCCAAAAATCTGTAAAGTTGTTTTGTCGACATAATTAGGGTTATACATATAGTAATTTTCTTGATTCATACGTCTTGTAAATGAAAAATCTAGGTAGGATTTTTTATTTCTAAAACCCACGCCTCCTGTATAAAATGTATTCACAAAGTTTCCAGAAAATGTTTCTCCAAAAGGACTACCATACATCGCGTAACCAAGTCGCACATACATAGGTTTTATATTTGTTTCAACGCCAATTCTTAAATTTGATGTTTGACGGTATTTATTTTTAATGGTTTGGTTTACGCCATTAAATTTTGAGCTTTCACTACTTGAAAGATAGGCTTTATTATAATTAAGAATGTCGTAATCAATATTGAGCGCGCCTATATTTTTATTTAAAAACGCTACACTTCCTGTCAATTTCATAGGCGTAATGATTTGATAATTAAATTTTCCACCAGAGTTTGGTGGATTTTGTGACGTAAAACTCCCGCCTTCGTCATAACTGGCGCTCATATTATAAACATACGTATCTGTTAAATTATAAATTGTTGGCGAATGAAAACTACTTCCAACGCGAATAAAATCGTTAATTCTATAAATCATACCAAGTTTTAAGTTATATCCTGAGCCACTCGTTTTAAATGTTTCTTTATATTCAAGTGATTTAAATCCTCCCACTTTTTCAGAGGCATAATACCAAACATCGTAATCATAATTATTTTTTCTAATAGAATCGTAGTCATCAGTTTCTTTATAAATTGAGGAATAATTAAAGTTAATACTAGATATTCCTATAGTGGCGCCTAAGTATAATTTATCTTTATACCCATAGGCATAATTGAAACACCATTCATTATTTCGACCCGTTGTTTCAATTGTTTTTGATTGAGACACGCTGTATTTTGTATTAACTAAGCTATAAAATTTTCCATTGATTGTATCGATGAGGAAAACCTCATAGGCTAATCCTGCAAAAGAAGCGTCTAGATTTTTAATGGAGTTATTTCCTGTTGTTGCTAATATATCTTGAGTAATGCTTTTATAATTACTTATTCCTTGAATATTAGTAATTGAATTGTAATTTGCTATTTGATTACAGCTTAAACCTAGTGCATAGTGATTATCCTTATCTGTTTCGCTATCCCATGCTCCAACCAGTGTTAGCCCATCAAATGGAAGGTTTGCTTTGAATCCTTTTACCTCTTTCCCATTTTGATTGGCATTGGTTGTGTTAAACCTTAATCCGAAGGAAAAGTTGATGTCACCTTTTTTATATAAACCAATTCCTGCTGGATTTATCCCCATACACGTTCCATCCGCGCCTAAAGCTCCAAATGAACCTGCCATCGCTTTACTTCTAGAACTTCCGCCGAAAAATGTTTGTGAATATCTGATGGCATCAATGTCATTTTGTGAAAAACTGAACAGAGATAAGAGGCAAAGCGCAATTATAATTTTAGTATAAAACATAAAATAAAAACATAAATAATTTAAATGTTATCTTGGACGAGCACCACCATTTCCTGAAGGTTGCGAACGACCTCCATTATTTGATGGAGTTACTTGTTGTCTCTCAGAAGGCTGAAATCTTTGTCCATCGTTTTGAATTTTAGTTGGTTTTTCTCTTACTGGTTCAGGGTCAGTTGAAAAGTTTTTGCTGTCTCTTTTTGGTTCATTTTGAATGTTAATTCCTCTGATAGGTTTGGCATTTTCAGAATTTCTGATTGAATTATCATCGTGTTTAATTTCGTTTGTTTGATAATTTGAGTTTATATTTCTAGGAGATTTAGTTTCGTTATTAAATTCATTGTTTTTTCTTGGAGTTCTTTCAGGTGAAAATTTAACGGCTTGTTCTTGCTGATTGACCATTGAATTGGCAAAACGATTGTAATAAGAATCATCCTCTGTTCTCATTCCTGCATTACTAGATTTCCTATCATTAGATCCACCATGCGAACTTCTCGGTCCGTATGTGTAAGAACTATTATGATCGTAGCCATTATAATAACCCCAAGCGTTATTACCAAACCCATTGTTCCAATTATTATAACCGAAAGAATTGTAACCATTTGGATTGTAGCCATAAGGATTGTAACCATAACCAAAGTGATTACCGTAAGGCATTCCAAAGTAGCCGTTATTATATCCTAAGTTATATCCATAACTAAATCCTGATGAATATCCTGACAGGTATGGGTTATAACCATTATAACCATAATTATTGTTACAACCCCAGCCATAATTGGAATAAAAATTAATGGAAGGATTATAATTATAATTATTATAACTGTTGCCCCACCATGGATAACCATTATAAACGCTAACGCCATAGTTATAGGGGTTTTGATTATACCAATATGAATTAGTGTAATAGTTATCGTAATAACCTAATCCAGCTATTGGATTTTCAAATCGTTTAACACGAGTTGCATATTCGTAATCATAATAATCATCGTACTTAAATTCTCTTTCTTTATAATTAGGATTGGCGTCGTCTTTGGCTTTCTGAGCTAATTTTTCATTATTTAAAGAATCAATATAGTGTTTTTTTAAAGCGGCTTCTTGTGCTCTTTCAATGGCTGGGTTTGCATACACATCGTCAGAAAATGTATCCATTTTCTTTATAGCGCAAGAGGATAAAAGAAAGAAGGCTATAGTTATAATTAATACAAAGTGTTTCATTTTTTTTAGTTTTAAATATTAGAGATTACGTCTAATAAAAGTTTAACTTTGCAGGGTTTTGTGACAATAAAGTTACGAAATAAATAAGACTAATTAATTAAAAAGTTTTTTTTAACAATTGTTATAAAGTATGAGTAAAGATTTAACTTCAAGAGCCGCAGATTATAGTAAATGGTATAATGAAATTGTTGTAAAAGCAGATTTAGCTGATCATTCAGCAGTAAGAGGTTGTATGGTTATTAAACCTTATGGTTACGGAATATGGGAAAACATGCAAAAAACATTAGATAAAATGTTTAAAGATACAGGTCATGTTAATGCCTATTTTCCCTTATTTATTCCTAAAAGTTTATTTGAGGCTGAAGAAAAAAACGCGGAAGGCTTTGCCAAAGAATGCGCTATTGTAACTCATTACCGTTTAAAAACAGACCCTAATAATCCAGGAAAACTAATGGTTGACCCTGAAGCAAAGCTTGAAGAGGAATTAATTGTTAGACCAACTAGTGAAGCTATTATTTGGAACACATACAAAGGTTGGATACAATCGTATCGTGATTTACCTTTATTAATTAATCAATGGGCCAATGTAGTTCGTTGGGAAATGAGAACGCGCTTATTTTTAAGAACGGCTGAATTTCTTTGGCAGGAAGGTCATACAGCGCATGCTACGAAGGAAGAAGCAATCATTGAAACTGAAAAAATGTTAAATGTTTATGCTGATTTTGTTGAAAATTGGATGGCTGTGCCTGTTGTAAAAGGAATAAAAACAGCAAATGAACGCTTTGCAGGTGCTGATGAAACCTATTGTATTGAAGCTTTGATGCAAGATGGCAAAGCATTACAAGCAGGAACGTCTCATTTTTTAGGGCAAAATTTCGCAAAAGCATTTGATGTCCAATTTGTAACAAAAGACAATAAAAAAGAATTTGTTTGGGCAACATCATGGGGCGTTTCTACGCGTTTAATGGGAGCATTAATTATGAGTCATAGTGATGATCATGGATTAGTATTGCCTCCAAAATTAGCGCCTATTCAAGTTGTAATAGTTCCTATTTATAAAACAGACGAAGGGTTAGCAAAAATCAATGAAGTGGTGTTTAAATTAAAAGCTAATCTTCAGGATAAAGGAATTTCTGTAAAATACGATGATAGTGATACGCGTAAGCCAGGCTGGAAGTTTGCAGAACACGAATTAAAAGGTGTGCCTGTTCGTATTGGTATAGGCGAAAGAGATATAGAAAATGGTACTGTTGAACTTGCACGTAGAGATACATTAACAAAGGAAACCGTTGCTATAGATGGAATTGAAGTGGTTATAGAAAATTTATTAAACGCTATTCAAACTAATTTATTTACTAGAGCAAAAGAACGTCAAGTTAACAGTACATATGTGGTTGATACCTACGCAGATTTTAAAACAACATTGGATGAAAAGCCAGGTTTTATTTTAGCGCATTGGGATGGAACTCCAGAAACTGAAGAAAAAATTAAAGAAGAAACTAAAGCCACTATTCGTTGTGTACCTTTAAATAATAAGCAAGAAGCAGGTGTTTGTATTTATAGCGGAAAACCAAGTGCGCAAAGAGTTTTATTTGCAAGAGCCTATTAGTATTAAATGGATTCAAAATTTTTAAATATCGAAATGCAGATTGCACGGTTTATTTCATTTTTAGTGGAGTTTACACCGCGATTAATTGGTGCTTTTTTGGTTCTATTTATTGGATTGTGGCTCATTAAGCGATTTGCTAAAATTGCTTCAAAAGCAATGGATAAGAAAGATTTAGATGTTTCTTTACGCACATTTTTATTGAGTTTGTTATCAGTTGGCTTAAAAGTCATTTTAATAGTTACCGTTGCTGGTATGATTGGCATAGGAACAACTTCTTTTGTAACGATACTTGGAGCAGCAGGTTTAGCAATAGGTCTAGCCCTTCAAGGGTCTTTATCTAATTTTGCCGGTGGTGTATTGTTACTTATTTTTAAGCCATATAAAGTCGGTGATACCATCGAAACGCAAGGGCAAATAGGAAAAGTTACCGAAATACAAGTTTTTAATACCTTATTATTAACGTCTGATTTAAAAACAATTATTTTGCCGAATGGTGCTGTTTCTAATGGAACGATTGTAAATTATAGTAAAAATGGTGTTTTAAGAGGAAATGTAGATGTAGTTGTATCAGCATCAAATGATATTGACAAAGTGAAAGCATTATTGTTTGAAGCCATATTAAACCATGATTTAATAATTAAAGATCCTAAACCAGAAATTTTTGCTGTAAAAATTATTGATAATGCAGTAACGCTATCTATAAAGGCTTATGCAAAATCAGAGAACATTTCACAGGTTAATTCGGACATTGTTGAAATAGCTAAAAAAGTATTTTATCAAAATAAAATAGATGCCCCAATTCAAATGCGAATGATTCAAACTATTTAAACAAAATTGTCAAAGAAAAATATTTAACTTTAAAGTCTTAATACAAAATACCATTACCATGTTTGATAATTTATCCGAAAAGCTAGAAAGAGCCCTTAAAACACTTAAAGGTCAAGGGAAAATAACGGAAATAAATGTTGCTGAAACATTGAAAGAAGTTCGTAAAGCGCTATTAGATGCTGATGTAAACTTCAAAGTTGCAAAAACATTTACTGATTCTATTAAAGAAAAAGCATTAGGTCAAAATGTATTGACAGCCGTTTCTCCAAGCCAGTTACTTGTAAAGATAACTCATGACGAGTTAACTCAATTGATGGGTGGCCAAATGGAAGAGATTTTCTTAGGCGGCAATCCAACCATTATTATGATGAGTGGTTTGCAAGGTTCTGGTAAAACAACCTTTACAGGAAAATTAGCAAACTTTTTAAAAACTAAAAAAGGGAAGAAGCCATTATTAGTTGCTTGTGATGTGTATCGTCCTGCGGCCATTGATCAATTGCATGTTTTAGGTGAGCAAATAGGTGTTGATGTGTTTTCAAATAAAGAAGAAAAAAATCCAATAAAAATTGCGCAAGCAGCTATTGTTCAGGCGAAAGAAAATGGTAACAGTATTGTATTGATAGATACAGCTGGTCGTTTGGCTATTGATGAACAAATGATGAATGAAATTGCTGATTTAAAAAAAGCAATTAACCCCAATGAGATTTTATTTGTTGTGGATGCTATGACTGGGCAAGATGCCGTAAACACAGCAAAAGCGTTTAACGATCGTTTAGATTTTGATGGAGTTGTATTAACAAAATTAGATGGTGATACGCGTGGTGGAGCTGCCTTATCAATTAAATCAGTTGTTAACAAGCCAATTAAATTTATCGGTACTGGCGAAAAAATGGAAGCCTTAGATGTCTTTTATCCATCACGTATGGCTGATCGTATTTTGGGCATGGGTGACGTTGTAACTTTGGTAGAGCGCGCACAGGAACAATTTAACGAAGAAGAAGCAAGGAAATTATCCAAAAAAATTGCTAAAAATCAATTTGACTTTAACGACTTTTTAGGACAGTTGCAACAAATTAAAAAAATGGGAAACATTAAAGATTTAGTTGGTATGATTCCAGGAGTTGGAAAAAGTTTGAAAGATACTGAAATTAAAGAAGATGCATTTAAAGGGATTGAAGCCATTATTGGTTCAATGACACCAAAAGAAAGAAGTAATCCTGAATTATTAAATGGTTCTCGTCGTTTACGTATTTCAAAGGGAAGTGGACAAACGATTACGGAAGTGAATAAATTATTAAAGCAGTTTGAAGACACTCGTAAAATGATGCGCATGATGGGTGATAAAAATAAAATGGCTCAATTAATGAAACAAATGCCAGGCGGAATGCCTAAAATGTAATTCTATGATTTTAATTGACGGTAAAAAAATATCACTAGAACTTCAATCTGAAATAGCTGTTGAAGTCAAAGAATTAATTGCTAATGGAAAAAAGCAACCTCATTTGGCAGCAATTTTGGTTGGTGATGACCCTGCGTCTCAAACCTATGTAAACAGTAAAGTAAAGGCTTGCGATAACGTTGGGTTTAAATCAACTTTAGTGAGATTTGAATCTTCTGTTAATGAACAAACTTTATTAGCTAAAATAGAAGAATTAAATAACAATGTTGATATTGATGGCTATATCATTCAACTTCCATTGCCTCGTCATATATCTGAACAAAAAATGATTGAAGCCATTCATCCTAATAAAGATGTCGATGGATTTCATCCCGTTAATGTGGGGCGCTTAGTTTTAAATTTACCCACGTATATTAGTGCTACACCGTTTGGAATTATTCAGTTATTAGAACGTTATGACATCCCTACTGATGGTAAGCATTGTGTCGTAATTGGAAGAAGTCATATTGTTGGTTCTCCAATGAGTATTTTGATGTCTAAAAACACAACAGTTGGAAACTGCACTGTAACACTTTGCCATAGTCATACTAAAAATTTAAAGGAACATACATTGAATGCTGATATTATTATTGCGGCTATTGGTAAACCAAATTTTATTACTGCAGGTATGGTAAAGCAAGGTGCTGTTATTATTGATGTAGGTATTAATCGTGTTGATGACACATCGTTAACTAAAGGTTTTAAATTAGTGGGTGATGTCAGTTTTGCTGAGGTTTCTGAAAAAGCGTCTTACATAACTCCAGTTCCTGGTGGAGTAGGACCAATGACAATTGCTTCTCTTTTAAAAAACACATTGATTGCTGCTAAAAAATTGGTTTAATTTTTTTGAGTAAAATAATAAAACAATTTAACGGTTGATGTGTTTATATTGAAATGAAAACAACATTAATTATTGGAGCCTCTTCTGGAATAGGGAAAGCATTAGCTGAAAGTTTAATGCAAAAAAACGAAACGGTTATTTCTATTTCAAGAACTATTCCTGAAGCCCCATACAGTCATTTTTACAAGCATGATATTCTTTCGGATGATGATTTGCCGAAAATTTCAGAACCTATTGATGGTATTGTATTTTGTCCTGGTTCCATTAATTTAAAATCATTTCGATCCTTAAAGAAACAAGATTTTTTAGCTGACTTTGAATTGAATGTGTTGTCTGCTATCAAATGTATCCAGTTTTATTATCCTAATATAGTGCAATCTACTTCGGCATCCATTGTTCTATATAGCACTGTTGCTGTTAATACAGGCATGGCTTTTCATTCGAGTGTAGCTGCAAGTAAAGGTGCTATTGAAGGTTTAACTAAAGCCTTAGCAGCTGAATTTGCGCCAAAAATAAGAGTAAACTGTATTGCCCCTTCTTTAACTAATACACCTCTTGCTGAACGATTAATCAATACTCCTGAAAAATTAGAAGCAAGTGCAAATCGACATCCTTTGAAGAGAATTGGAAATGATACCGATATTGCTAATGCATCGGAATTTTTATTGTCGGTAAAAGCAAGTTGGATAACAGGTCAAATTATGCACGTTGATGGCGGAATGTCAACTTTAAAATAATGAGTATGATAAGACACTTTTCTGGCCAAGACATCGTTATGATGGAACAACGCAGTCGTGCAGCATTTATTAATTCATTAAGTGGATTTAAAAGTGTGTCACTTGTAGGAACTATCAATAATTTAGGTCAAACTAATTTGGCAATTTTTAATTCAGTCATTCATATCGGTGCTAATCCAGCTTTGATTGGTATGATCATTCGACCGAATTCTGTTAATAGGCATACATTAGAAAATCTATTAGAAACAAATTGCTATACCATAAATCACATCAATAAAGAAATTTATAAAAAAGCACATCAAACATCAGCACGTTACTCCAGAGATATATCTGAATTTGACGCCGTTGGTTTAACGCCTGAATTTCATAGTAAAATAAAATCACCTTATGTTAAAGAGAGTCATATTAAGTTTGGTTTACAGTTTGCTGAGCGACATGATTTAAAAATTAATGGCACTATTTTAATTATTGGTAAAGTGATTGAAGTATTTGTTCCTGAAAATTGTTTAACGCTCGACGGTGTGATTGATGTTGAGAAGGCACAAACTATTACAACTTCTGGATTAGACAGCTATCATTCAACAAACCGATTATCTCGCTTAACGTATGCTAAACCAGATACGATTCCATCTGAGTTGATTGAGAAATAGTATTGAAACAAACGATAAATATTGTATGGTTTAAGCGTGATTTAAGATTCACAGATCACGAACCATTATTTTACGCTCAACAATCATCTCTCCCGCTTTTATTAATTTATATTTTCGAACCTTCTGTGATGTCTTTTCATGATAGTGATGCGAGGCATTGGCGATTTATTTATCAATCCATTCAAGATATGAATGATAAATTAACTGAGTTGAATTCCAAGGTTTATATATTTCATCATGAAGCAGATTATGTCTTTTCCGAATTGATAAAAAACTATACTATTTCAACTGTTTACTCACATCAAGAAATTGGAAATACGCTAACCTATCAGCGAGATAAATTCATAAAAAAAGTTTTTAAAAATAATTCTATAGAGTGGAAGGAATATCAAACAAATGGAATAGTTAGAAAATTAAAAAGTCGACAAAATTGGGAACACCTCTGGGAGAGTAGAATGAATGAAAGTCTTAAGTTAGTAGATGAAACTAATTGGAACTTATTAAAAATACAAGATGAATTATATTTTGAAATAAAAGGGACATCATTGCCTAGCGAGATTATCCTTCCAAATAAAAATTTTCAACAGGGAGGTGAAACTTTAGCATGGCGATATTTAGACAGCTTTATTAAAACACGTTATGTAAATTATAGTAAACACATTTCAAAGCCCCTTTTAAGTAGAAAGAGTTGCAGTAGAATGTCGCCTTACCTAACTTACGGTAACATAAGCATGCGAATGGTTTACCGGTATACTAAACAACATTATAATACAAGCAATAATAAAAGAGCACTAACTAATTTTGTTTCTCGACTTCATTGGCATTGCCATTTTATGCAAAAGTTTGAAGATGAATGTCGGTATGAAATTGAAAATATAAATCGAGCTTATAACAGTCTTATAAAACCTAAAAATGAAGTTTATATTTTAGCTTGGCAAAAAGGTCAAACGGGTGTACCTATTGTAGACGCTTGTATGCGATGCCTTGTGTCAACAGGTTATATTAATTTTAGAATGCGAGCCATGGTTGTTTCTTTTTTTGTTTTTAATTTATGGCAAGATTGGCGCGAATTGCATTTTTTAGCGCGAATGTTTTTAGATTACGAACCCGGAATTCATTACCCTCAATTACAAATGCAATCGGGCACAACAGGCATTAATACAATTAGAATTTATAATCCAATAAAAAATTCGGAAGAACACGATAGTGATGGTGAATTTATTAAACAATGGATTCCTGAATTAAAAAACATACCTTCACATTTGATTCACGAACCTTGGAAGTTATCTTTAATCGAACAAGAAATATATCAATGTAAGTTGGGCGAAAATTATCCTAATCCAATTGTTGATATTGATGAGACTAGAAAATATGCCAGTGATATCGTTTGGAGTTATAGAAAGCAAGACGCAGTGAAGCAAGAAGGAAAGCGTATCTTAGCAAAGCATGTTAACAATATCAAATCACATATTAAAAAAAATAGCGCGTGAAAAAAACTTTTAAACTTTTAGTTTGTATTTTAATACCGCTTATCGTTGGTGGAGTTTCAGGTTATTTTACAACTACAAATATTGCCACTTGGTATGTAACATTGATAAAGCCATCGTTTAACCCTCCAAATTATTTATTTGGTCCTGTATGGACTACACTTTATATTTTAATGGGAATTTCATTGTTTATAGTTTTAAACAAAGCCAAAGAGTTAGATAAGAATAAAATAATTATTGTATTCAGTCTACAACTCATCTTAAATTTTTTATGGAGTTTTATATTTTTCGAATTTCATCAATTGGGTTTAGCATGCATAGAAATTGTATTGATGTGGTTTTCGATTTTATATATGATTGTAGTATTTTATAAAATGAATAAATTGGCTGCATTGATTAAT
>JBIISW010000029.1:0-20707 GCA_044340865.1 Bacteroidia bacterium
CTATTAAAATAAAAAATTGATTTATTCGTAATTATATTTACTCTTCCATCGTTGTTGTAAATACGATTTAAGCTCTCTTTCCCTTGCGTTTTCGGAAGGATTAAAAAGCTTAGTACCACTAATTTCTGAAGGCAAAAATTCTTGTTCTACAAAATTATGATCATAATCATGTGCATATTTATACGCTTCGCCATACCCAAGTTCCTTCATTAATTTTGTTGGAGCATTTCTTAAGTGCAACGGAACAGGTAAATCACCTGTTTGTTTTACAAGCTGTTGTGCCTGGTTTATAGCCATATAACTGCTATTACTTTTCACGGAGCAAGCCAAGTAAACAACCGTTTGAGATAAAATAATTCTACTTTCTGGATAACCAATAATGCTGACAGCTTGAAAACAATTATTGGCCATCACTAATGCTGTGGGATTTGCATTGCCAATATCTTCCGATGATAATATCAATAATCGGCGTGCAATAAAGGTTGGATCTTCTCCTCCTTCAATCATTCTCGCTAACCAATAAACAGCAGCATTGGGATCTGAGCCTCTTATTGATTTTATAAAAGCAGAAATAATATCATAATGTTGTTCGCCACTTTTATCATACAACGCTAAATTTTGTTGGATGTACGTTTTAACCAATTCATCTGTAATGATTATTTCGGTTCCACTTATACAATTCACAACAATTTCTAAAGCGTTTAATAATTTCCTACCATCACCTCCTGAAATACGAATCAATGCCTCTGTTTCCTTTAAGACAATGTGTTTTGTTTTTAAAAGAACATCCTTTTGTATCGCATTGTGTAATAAAAGGATCAACTCTTCCTGACTTAAATGTTTTAATACGTATACTTGACAGCGTGACAGTAAAGCCGGAATAACTTCAAAGCTGGGGTTTTCGGTTGTGGCACCAATTAACGTAACAATGCCTTTTTCAACCGCATTCAATAAAGAATCTTGTTGAGATTTACTAAAACGATGAATCTCATCAATAAATAAAACAGGTTTTTCAACTTTAAAAAGGCCGCCATCACCTTGTGCTTTTTCTATCACTTCTCTTACATCCTTTACACCCGAATTGATTGCGCTCAATGCATAAAATGGTCGCTTTAATGTATGTGATATAATTTGTGCTAAGGTTGTTTTTCCAACACCTGGTGGTCCCCATAGTAAAATAGAAGGCAATAGATTTTGATCAATGGCTTTGCGCAACCCAGATTCTTTACCAATAATATGTTGCTGACCAATGTAATGTTGTAAGTTGGTAGGTCGAACGCGCTCTGCTAATGGCTCCATGATACATCCTAATTTGGAAGACTTAACTAATTGAAAATTTTAATACTTAATAACACTATAAAAGTAAATTTATTATATTTACATAAACAATAAATTTAATAACAATGACACCATTTAAAAAAATATTATTTTCGAGTTTAGTTCTAAGTGTAGGATTATTAACCATAAATGCAGCATATAAAGGAGAACCGAAAGACGCTCTAGATAAACGTACCTTTAAGGTATCAATGACGGAAGTGAAAACAGGAGCTGCATCTAAAAAAGGAGTTGATGATGAAATTGAATTCAAAGGTGGCAAAATTTTTAGTGGGTTCTTGTTTGATAAATTTGAATTTAGTAGAATGAAATACGAAATCACTAAAGATTCAACATTTACCGACGAAGAAGAAAACGAAATGCATATCATAGAAGCTGAAGCTTCAACAACAGATGATACTGATCAAACAGTTGTTATTACCTGTAAAGTAGAAGATGCAGATATCAGTGGTGAAGTAAAAATTACCAAAAAGGATAAATTAAAAAAGAGATATGAGTTTTCTGGAAAAGAAAAAGATAAGAAGAAAAAATAGTATTTGATACTTACAAAAAAAAGAGATAATTAATTATCTCTTTTTTTATGGCTATAAATATTAATTGGAAGGATATAACATTTTTAAAATCGGTTCATCTTTATTATAAATATCAATGTATAATTTCAGTCCATTGCTATCGGCCTCTGCAGTAAAGTAACGTATTAAAATTGGCAGTGGATTTTTCAAACTGATCTTTTTTTGGACGGGCGTTACAAAATATTTATTCAAACTATCCTTTGTATAATGCAAGCTATCATCTCTAACTAAAAATTGAGACAACTGTTGGTAATTTTCTAACCTCATACATCCGTGACTTTGAGCTCTATTACTAGTTTTAAAATAATGTTTAGAATTAGTGTCGTGCAAATAAACACCAAACATATTATTAAAATTAAACTTCACAATTCCTAAACTATTCTCAGTTCCTATTCGTTGTCTAAACCTCAACGGTAAATAGTTTTCGTTATACTTTTTCCAAGGCAATGATTTATAATCTAGCACTTCATTTTTTTTACCAATTACTTCAAAATTTTTTCTTTCTAAATAAGTTATATCTTTTTTTACTGCTGGTAATATTTCTTTAGTAGCAATAGATGTTGGCACATTCCAATAAGGGTAAATAAGCATGTAATTTATTTTACTAGTTAAAGTAGGTGTTTGATTTTCAGGTTTACCTGCTATGATTGCTGACTGCATAACAACTGTATCTGACTCGAAAACAGTAAGCCAAAAGGCGGGAATATTAATAAAAACGTAACGGTTTGGTAAATGTTGTTCCTCCCATCTCCACTGCTCCAATGCTAAACAAATTTGTTTAATTACTTTTTCTCGGTTGTAACTTAAGGCTTTTTTTGTATACTTTCCTAGCTTTCCATCAGGTTGAATAAACCATTTTTTTTGCAAGCTGAGAATCGCCTTAGCAAGTTTTGCGCTGTCACTCTGCAAGCTCAACGTATCATAAAAACCTTGTTTAATAAGATTTGCCTTTATTAGACTTATTTTTTTTAGTGAATCTTTTTCTGTTACAAATGGTATAGAATCAAAATTAAAACGGCAGGTATCATTCAAAATAAGAGCTAATTCATATTTAAGTCTTCTATAATCCAAATGGGTTGGCTCAAGAGAATCTAATGCCGCTTTCATGTTATTTCGATCAAATCCATCTTTCAAAAGGCTATCCCAATGTGGAGATAATTTATTAAAATTAACTTTCGATACTAAACCTAAGCTATCATAAGACAACCGACCTTTATTTACATGTGCCCCCATCAAATAATACGCATCACTTAAAAGAAGGTCTGCTTTAACTAAGGCACTTACATTAACAATATCAGGTTGTTGATTAATTAAATTTAATTCGCTTTTTATCTTTATGTGATGATAATCATCTGGAATTAATCCATAGTAAATACAATTATCAATAAGTGTCAGTAAATTCTTTCCTTGTTCATTTAGTTGAGCACCTTTGAACCAACATGGTTTAGTATAATATTGATTTCTAAAAAAAATTACTGTAGTCAACTTGATTGAATCAACCATCATTACAGAGTCATTCATGTTGTAAAATGATAGTTCTGCCTCTATTTCTTTTTGCAATTGTTCTGAAGATAATCCTTTTACTTTTTTCTCTTCGCGCTTAACTTGTTCGTTACACGAAAATAAAAAAACAGAAAACGTTATGCATAAAAAAAGCCTCATCTTAATATAAAGATAAGGCTTTGATTGATGTATAGAGTATTTATTATTTTGCAACCGTAAATCTTCCTGACTTTAATAGTTGATTGTTTTTTCCAATAACCGTGTATACATAAACAGCATTTGTGAAATGAGAAACATCCAACTTAATATTTCCATTTTCAAAACTTTCAGTAGTCACGATTTTTCCTTGTAAATCATAAACAATTACATGAGCAACCCCAGTACTAGCTGTGTTAAAATTGATTACTGAATTTGATGGATTTGGGAAAACAGACAATTCAATATCTGTTTTAGCTGTTTCGTTTACTGATACTGTTAAATAATCTTTCAATACTGTAACAAAAGTTTGAGCACTTGTTCCCAAAGGAGAAGTAACAGTTGAAGTAGTTATACTAAAAATAGGTGCTTTTGAAGAGTTAGGAGCGTAATAATCATAATTTAATTGAGAAATATTTACACTTCCTACAACAAGTGTTCCACTCAAAACTTGTATTGTTTTTAATCTCACAACATTTGTAAATACTCTCGTACCAAGTGTTAAAGTACCTGACGCATCAGCAGTAACATTACAATTTCCTGTAAAAGTTCCATTATTACCGTATACAGTTAAATTACCACTTACCGCAGATGTTACTGATGACACAGCCGTAAAAGGGTATTGTGCAAACTTTGCAGGATTTGTATAATTGATTGAAATTGGAATACCATTAGCAGAAATTGTTCCACCATAATAATTTAATCCAGTAGATGTTGCTTTGTAATAAGAAACATTTGCAGTTCCTGAAGAAACAGAAACATCAGCCATTGGGTAACTTGCATTACTTACACTAGCTGTGACAAAAGTATTAGTAATGGATGTGCGCATAACAGGAGTGTAATTCCAAACAGCACCAATGCCACTTGCACCAATTGAAATAGAAGAATCGCATTGAGTCGTGATGAAATTTTTGTTAAATGCAGCAGGTGCATGATTAGCCTGTGTCAACGTTTGTGCATTTAAAATACTTGCTGAACAAATGATGAATAAAGATTGTATTAGTTTTTTCATAGTGGTTAATTTAGTTTATTATTAAGTTAATCAAATATATTTAAATATAGATAGAATACCAACTGTGTTAAACAAAAATTAAATACTCATAACTTAAAAAGCACTGCGGAAAATCTACAGAAAAAAATTAAAAAATCATTTTCCCTGGATTCAAAATTAAACTCGGATCAAAAAGTTTTTTGATGTTTTGCATCAATTGAATTTGATGAGGCGGAAAAACAATTGGCAGATAATTTTTTTGAACCAACCCAATACCGTGTTCGCCACTAATTGTGCCTCCTAAACTTTTACACAACTCAAAGATTTCAGTTATTCCTTTTGGTAATTCAGTGTCCCAAACTTCATCACTCAATTCACCTTTAATAATATTAACGTGCAAATTACCATCGCCTGCGTGACCATAACAAACACTTTTAAAACCATATTTTTTTCCAATCAATTTTACACCGTTCAATAATTTAGGAAGTTCGGCTCTTGGTACAACTGTATCTTCCTCTTTGTAGACAGAATTACTTTTTACAGCCTCCCCCACTTTTCTTCTTATTTTCCACAACGATGCTTTTTGTTCTGCACTATCAGCCATCAAAATTTCATCACATCCATGAGACAACATAATATCGTTAATAGATTCGCAATCATAAAATAAAACATCCAAATTATTGCCATCGACTTCAATGAGCAATAAAGCTTGCCATTCAGGTTTAATTGTAAAATTTACCTCACCTGCGTACTTAATGCTCCAATCAATAGCATCGCGTTCCATAAACTCCATTGCACTTGGTGTAATGCCAGCTCTAAATGTAGCTCCTACAGCCTCGCACGCTTTTTCAGCAGAAGTAAAAGGAACGAGCATAAGCAAATCATGCTTTGGTAATGGAATTAATTTAAAAACAATTTTTGTAATTATACCCAACGTACCCTCACTTCCTACCATGAGATGTGTTAAGTTGTATCCAGTTGAATACTTCAATGTATTTGCACCAGTCCAAATGATATCACCATTAGGTAAAACCATTTCAATATTTAATACATAGTCTCTTGTTGTGCCATACTTAACAGCCTTTGGACCACCACTACTATGAGCTACATTTCCGCCTAAAGAACAACTTCCCCAACTTGCTGGGTCTGGTGGATAAAACAAACCAACTTTTTTCACTTCTTCTTGAAACACATAATTTATAACACCTGGTTCAACAGTTGCTTGAAGATTTCGTTCATCAATTTTTAATATTTGATTGAAATATTCCATACTTAAAACAATTCCACCAAAAACCGGCAAAGCACCACCACTTAAACCAGTTCCAGCTCCTCTAACGGTTACGGGTATTGTATGTGTAGTGGCAAATTTCATAATTAATGAAATTTGTTCAACGGTTTTTGGCTTTAAAACAACTTCAGGTTTAAACATTAAATCTTCTGTTTCATCTCGACCATACTTTTCTAATTGATCTTGATTTATAGAAATAGATTCAACCTCTAATATCTCGTGCAACAAATTGATATGTTCGGAAGTAATTTTAGTGTATACCATTTTCGTTTGTTTTTATTTAAAATAAAGTTGAAGAATTTTTTCGACCTCTTCTTGTCGCTGAGTTCCTATTAAAAATGGTTTACCATTATTGGTGATGATCTTAATACCATCGTTACCTGAAACATTATAACACCAGCCGTTTCCAGTGATACTGTATTTAACACCCCATCCTCCATAATCCGAAAGAGGATCGTATTTGATAAGTGATATCGATTTAATTTCACCCCCAAGTCATACTTCTTTTACAAAACAGTAGACCTTTATAATTTACATAAATACCATGGCCATTAATGATTGTTTCGAGTTTCAACGAAAAAAACCAAATAACTATCGCTAATAAAAAAAGAATTATGACAGAGAAAACAATGGGATCTTTTTGTTGATTCTTAGTTTGCAATACATCAAACTGAACCAATACAGACAAAACAAAAACTATGATAACTGGAGAGCCTGCAATTAAAAAGTGCCACCATTTTCTGAATTTTTGTATTTCACGAAATTCTAAATTCATCTATCAATAGAAATTCTTATTTTTTTAATTTCAAAACAGCCCATTCATTTTTACTAAAACTATCTGTTACTGTAAATCCTATTTGTTGAGCTAAAACACTTAATTCATTTACATCGGTTGTAAAAAAACCACTAAGCAGTAAATCTCCACCTTTAATTAAACACGTAAAATAATGTGGCAAATCTTGCTTTAATATATTTTTATTAATGTTCGCTAAAATAATGTCGAATGTTTCTACTTTAGGTAACAACGCAACATCACCTTTTTTAAATATAATATTTAAACACCCATTTATCCCCGCATTCTCAATACTATTTTCAATACTCCATTCATCAATGTCAATTCCTAACAAAGTGGTTGCTCCAAGTTGTTTGGCTAAAATGGCCAATATACCTGTTCCGCAACCCATGTCTAAAACTGACTTATTTTTAAAATCTAAACTAAACATTGTTTTACTTACCAACCAAGTCGTATCGTGATGACCCGTGCCAAAACTCATTTTAGGTGTAATTACAATATCATGTTTTAACTGTTCTGCCTTGTCATGAAAATGTGCGCGAATACATACTAAATCATCGACATAAACGGGCGAGAAATTTTTCTCCCACTCTTCGTTCCAATTTGTTTTTGGGATTTCTTTTCGAGTGTATGTGAAACTAAATTCTTCAAAAGTTAATTCTTTAACCAAACTTTCGTTATCCATTTCAGATTGTATGTATCCGTCTAAACCAGTTTCATTTTGCGTAAAACTTTCAAAACCAATATCCGCTAATAATGCAATAAGTATATCTGATCCGGGCTCAGGAGGGTTAACTGTAAATGTGTATTGTAAATAATTCATGTTTTTTTTAAAATTAAAAAGAAGCAGTAATTGCACAAAAATCATTAGCATTTAAAGAAGCTCCACCTATTAATCCTCCGTCCACATCTTTGCATTTAAATAACTCAGAGGCGTTTTTTGCGTTACAACTTCCGCCATAAAGAATAGAAGTCTGCTGTGCAATTTCTTCAGAAAATAATAGGGCTAATTCTGCCCTGATAAATTGGTGCATTTCTTGTGCTTGCTGAGTTGTAGCCGTTAAACCTGTGCCTATTGCCCAAATGGGTTCGTAGGCGATGATGATATTTAGGAATTCGGAAGCTGAAAAGCGTGATAAAACTTCCGCCATTTGAGATTTGATAACCTCAAAATAAAATCCACCTTCTCTCTGATCCAATGATTCGCCAATACAAAATATGGGTTTTAATTGATGAGCTAAAGCTTCCCTCAGCTTTAACACAAGATCTTCATTCGTTTCATTAAAGTAAGCCCTGCGCTCGCTATGACCAACTAACACATATTGACAGCCTACAGAATGCAACATCTTAGCGCTTACTTCGCCAGTAAATGCGCCATGAGGCATTGATGAACAATTTTGTGCGCCGAGGTGAAAAGATACGACCTCACCTACTTTACGATTTAAACTTTCTAAAAAAGGAAAAGGAGGAATAATGATTTTAACAACTTCGCTTTGTTTGACTTTACTTAAAATTTCTTCAACTAGATATACAGCCTCATCTAGTGTGTTATTCATTTTCCAATTACCAGCAACTATTTTTTTTCGCATCATTTATTTAACTCTAACTCGTGGATCTAAAATACCATAAATAATATCCACAACTATATTTGTAATTACAAATATAACTGCAAATATGATAGTAGCACCCATCACAACAGGAAGATCATTTTTAGTGAGGGCTTCAAAAACCTCATAACCGATTCCCTTCCAACTAAATATTTTTTCTACAAAAATAGCTCCAGCCATTAATCCCGCAAACCATCCTGAAATAGCTGTAACTACAGGATTTAAAGCGTTTTTAAGTGCATGCTTAATAACAACACTATAAAACGACAAGCCTTTTGCTTTAGCTGTGCGAATGTAATCTTGCCCCATTACATCTAACAAGGAACTTCGCATCAATTGAACGACGATTGCCAAAGGTCTAATGCCTAAAGTTACAGCTGGTAAAATTAAATTTTTTAATTTTAGTTTTTCACCCTCCCAGACATCGATGTCGTATAAACTTCCCGTTGGCGACAAGCCAGTATAATCTTGTAAAACATAGCCAAATAACCAAGCAATAATTAATCCAACAAAGAAAGAGGGAGCGGCCATTCCAAGCACTGCAAACAAAAGTGCAAAGCGATCAAAAAATGTATTTTGTTTAATTGCACTCAAAATACCTAAAAAAATGCCGATAATTGAGGCAATAAAAATAGAAGTAAAGGCTAACACAACAGTTTCTGGTAAGGTTTCTTTAATAATATCAGACACAGGCCTTTTCGAAATATAGGATCGTCGCAAATGAGGAAGCTTAAGCACTAAACAAGTATTTCCAAAAACCGCTAAAGATGTCCAAGAATATTTTTCAGGATTAAGATACCAACTACTTTTGGCGCTCTTATAGTTATGAATAGAAATGGGAGATAAATCATTGATATACATGCCGTATTGTTCTAAAACTGATTTATCGGTCCCTAAATCTTTATGAATGGCCTCAACGGCTTCTTTATTAGCTCTTTGACCGAGAATAATAGTAGCTGGGTCGCCAGGTAAAATATTAAATAAAAAAAATATAACGGTAATCACCCCGAATAAAACCAGAATGCCATATAATATCTTTTTAGTTACGTAATGAATCACAAAATTTAAATAAAAACTTTAATGTGCTAAGTAAATAAAATAAAATTGGATATAAAATATTTTTAGTGAACATAGAGGTATTATGTGACAAATTAAATTTTTAAGGTAAATTTGTAACACGACATGAATTTAAAAAAAAACCTACATATATGTTCATTGCTGATTTGTATACTTAGTTTTAATTTGCATGCACAGCGCGTTGGTGTTGTTATGAGTGGAGGTGGCGCAAGTGGATTAGCTCACGTAGGTGTATTAAAAGCCCTTGAAGAACATCATATTCCAATTGATTATATTTCTGGAACTTCTATAGGCAGTATTATTGGTGGTTTATACGCCTCAGGCTTTTCTCCTATTGAAATTGAAAAAATGGTGAAAGATGAAACCTTTTATAAATTAACTAAAGGTGAAATGTCTGTTAAGTTAGGCTACTATATCAATAAAAGAGAAGATTACGCATCGTGGCTCATGTTCAAACTCTCGTTTAATAATTCCTTTCTAACAAATTTGCCAACTAATTTAATAAACTCTGTTCCAATTGATTTTTATTTAATGGAAACTTTTGCAGCACCAAATTCGGCATCCAACTATAACTTTGATAGTTTATTCATCCCCTTCAGATGCGTAGCTTCCGATATTGTAAAAAAAGAAAGTGTTGTTTTTAAAAAAGGTGATTTACCTTCTGCCATAAGAGCGTCGATGAGTTACCCATTTTACATCAGACCAATAACAATTGATAGCGCACTTTTATTTGATGGCGGACTTTACAATAATTTCCCTACAAATATTATGTATGATGAATTATATCCAGACTTGATTATTGGCAGTTCAGTAGCAGAAAATACAGAAGTACCAAATGATGACAATGTGTTTTTACAACTTCGTAATATGCTTATGAAGAAAAGTAATTTTAATCCTGTGTGTGAAAACTCTATTATAATTCAACCTTGGGCCAATGTTAATACATTCAATTTTGAAACTGTGCAAAGATTAATTGACAGTGGTTACGTGGCAACAATAAGACAAATTTCAGATATAAAAAAACACATGTATCATTATTCTGATAGCCTTCAATTATTAGAAAAAAGAAATAGATTTAAAGCGAAATCTCTATCAGAAAAAATAATATACAACAAAGTAAATGTATACGGCGTTAACAAAAAAACAGAATCTTTTGTAACAAAAACAATCACAAAAAACCGGAAAGAGTTTACTATTAAACAATTGAAAAGACAATATTTTAGAATGATGTCAGATGAAAAAATAAAATCATCCTATCCGACTTCAAAACTAGATACATCTTCAGGAAAATATACTCTAACCTTAAAAACAAAAAAAGATAAACAATTTTTTTTAGATATTGGCGGTAATATTTCTAATCGTCCAATCAGCCATTTTTTCTTAGGTGTTCAATACAATCATGTTGGCAAAATTGGGTTTACAGCTTATGCTAATGGATACTTAGGCAAACTTACTTCAAGTTCATTAACCAAACTTAGATTTGAAATTCCAACTAAAATTCCATTTTACATAGAACCTTCAATCACCATTTCTCGCTGGGATTACTACAAAAGTAGTACGCTATTTTATAACTTCGAAAAACCAGCCTATCTCATACAAGACGATTTTTTTGGAGAATTAAATATAGGCATGCCACTAGGTAATACAGGGAAAGTTGAATTAACTGGCGGTATTAGCGAATGGAAAAACAGATACTACCAAGCAGAACAATTTACAAAAACAGACACCAGTGATGTGTCTGTTTTTGATTTTCAGTTTGGTCAAATCTCATATCAAATAAATACGCATAACCGAAAACAATACGCATCAGAAGGAACTAAATTATTGTTTAGAGCTAAGTTTTTAAATGGGTTGGAAAGTTATATCCCAGGTACAACGGCCTCAGATTCAATTATTTCAATGAAAACGCCAGGACATAGCTGGTTTAATTTCAAACTTAGTATTGATAAATATATTAAACCAATTAAATATTTTAAAGTAGGCGCTTTTGGAGAAGTCGTTTATTCAACTCAAGATTTCTTTAGAAACTACAATGCCTCTATACTATCCGCGCCAGCATTTAATCCCATTCCAGAAAGTCAAACACTATTTATTGATAGTTACCGCGCCCATAAATATTTTGCTACAGGTTTAAAATTAATTGCAAACCCCATGAAAAATATTGATGTTAGATTTGAAGGTTATTTTTTTCAGCCAATACAATCCATTTTAAAAACAAAGGAAGGGAAAGCAGAATATAGCGCACCTTTTTTATATCGAAATTTTTTAGGAATGGGTGCATTTGTTTATCATTCGCCAATTGGCCCTTTAAGTATTGGTTTAAATTACTACGATAAAAAACAAAATAGCTTTTCATTCTTCTTTCATTTTGGATATACTATCTATAATAAAAAGTCAATTGACTAATTTTTTATTGTTCACTCGTTCACTATTAAGATTAACTCAATATTTCCTTTTTTAACAAATTTTAAGTCTAGCTATTTAATTGAAGCGATTAAATTTGGAATATTATAAATTCAACTATATTTATACTTTCTAAAACAACATTATGAAAACACTTTTTTTAAAAATTGCCCTACTAACATCTATTTACTCTGTAAACGCGCAAACAGGGTATGAAATAAAAATTAATTTCAAAAACTGTAAAGATACTGTGGCCTACTTGGCGTATTATCAATTTGACAAATCTTATTTAGCCGACACCTGTAAGAAAATTGATAAAGGAATAATAACATTTAAAGGGAAAAATAAATTAGATAAAGGTGTTTACTATTTAGTAAGTCAAGATAAAGCACGTTACTTTGATTTTTTTATTGATGACAAAGATCAAAAACTACAAATTTCTAGTGATGCAATTGATTTAGTAAAAACATTAAAATGTTCGAACTCTAAACAAAATGATGATTTTTTCTCTTACATCAAATTCATTACCGCAAAAAATATTGAATTCACTGAATTTAGAACAAAATCTATTGGAATGAAAAAAGAGGATTCAACTAAATATATCAATGATAAGACGAAAGAATTAAATGAAAGCGTGATTGCATTTGAAAAAAAATTCATGGATGAACATACAGGTACGTTTGTAGGTGATGTGATTAAATTAAAATCAGAAAAAGAAGCGAAAGAGATTCCGAAAGCATCTAATGGTAGGCCTGACAGCATGTATGTATATAATTACTACAAAGCACATTATTGGGATGGTTTAAATTTTGAAGATGATGGAATGATGCGTACACCTTTTTTTGCCGATAGAGTAAAAAAATACTTTAATAGTGTTGTCATTCAAAATCCAGATTCGATTAATGTTGAAATTGATAGAATGATGAGCAAAACAAAACAAGGATCAAAAATGAACATGTTTCTGTTGGCTTATTTCACCCCAACTTATGAATCATCAAAAGTAATGGGTTTTGATAAAGTATTCGTTCATATTATTGATACATATTTCAGAACTGGAAAGGCAAAAGGTATATATGACGACAAAACAATTGATAACATTGAGAAAAGAGGTGATATTTTAAAACCATTATTACTAGGAAATATTGCTCCTGATTTATTAATGATTGATACTGTTGGTCATAAATCAATTGCAAAAATGGGCTTTGACACAGTAAAAACAAGTGCTGGCGCCACAAAATTATATTACGATAATATTCAAAATCTAGCACAACAATTTGTTACCATGTCCTCTGTTAAAGCTGAATACCTTGTTCTTGTATTTTGGGATGTTGATTGTGGTCATTGTAAAACAGAAATACCTAAATTACTAGAAGAATACCATGCGTTACTTAAAGATAAAAAAGATGTGAAAGTATTTAGTGTTTACACTCAACATGAGTATGATAAATACCGCAAATACATCATTGACAATAAGCTAGATTGGATTAATGTATATGATGGCATTCATATCAATAATATCAAAGAAAAATATGATATCTATTCAACTCCTGTTATTTATGTGTTAGATAAAAATAAACGTATTAAAGCAAAACGCATAGGAACAGAACAAGTTAAAGATATTATAGCTCAATTGGAAGCTGAGAATAAAGCAACAAAAAAATAATTACCACGACATTTAATTAAAAAGCCTCTCGTTCCGACCGAATGAGGGGCTTTTTTAGTATGGCAAAATTATTATTTTTGTTAATATTTTGTTATTAACTAAATTAATATTACCTTTGCCCCGCAAAAGATTTAATATTTGCATCCATACCATTGTGATTTAGCCAGACGTCGGCAAGGATAATCACAGCTACTGCGGAAATTAAATCAATAGAGCAGCTAGTATTAATCAAAATTAAAAAACAAAAAATGACATTTCAAGACTTAGGCTTGGAGCCAATGCTCCTTAAGGCCGTAACTGAGATGGGCTTCGAAAGTCCAACTCCCATTCAAGAACAAACAATCGCGCAATTAAAAGACAAATCGTCTGATTTAGTAGCTTTAGCGCAAACAGGAACAGGAAAAACCGCAGCATTTGGTTTACCATTATTATCAAAATTAGATTTAACATCTCGTTTCACACAAACGCTCATATTAGCGCCAACACGTGAATTATGTGTTCAAATTAGTAAGGATTTAATTAATTATTCAAAATATTTAGGTGGTTTAAAAGTAACAGCTGTATACGGCGGTGCGCCAATCATGGGTCAAATCCGCGATTTAAAAAACGGGTCTCAAGTGGTTGTTGCAACCCCAGGTCGTTTAATAGATTTAATTGACCGTAAGGCAATGGATTTATCTCATGTTGATTTAGTTGTGCTTGATGAAGCCGATGAAATGTTAAACATGGGTTTTAAAGATGATTTAGATTTAATTTTAAGTAATACGCCGCCAACAAAAAATACATGGTTATTTTCTGCAACTATGCCTCGCGAAGTTGAGCGTATTGCAAGTAAGTACATGGAATCTCCATTAGAAATTAGTGTTGGTAAGAAAAATCAAGGTGCTGATACCATTGAACATATTTATTACACCGTAAATCAACGTGACAGATACGCAGCATTGAAACGCATCGCAGATTTCTATCCAGATATATTTGGTATCGTTTTTTGTCGCACAAAGGCCGAAACACAAGAGGTAGCAGATAATTTGATAAAAGATGGTTACAATGCAGATGCCATTCATGGCGATTTATCTCAAGCTCAACGTGATTTAGTTATGAAACGATTCCGTAGCCGTACTTTACAAATGCTGGTTGCGACAGATGTTGCAGCTCGTGGAATTGACGTTAATAATGTAACACATGTTATTAACTACAACTTGCCAGAAGAAGCTGAAAACTACACCCATCGTTCAGGTAGAACAGGCAGAGCAGGCAAATCAGGTATTGCTATCGCTATTGTAACACCTCGCGAACAAGGTAAAATCAGAGATATTGAACGAATTATGGGAAATAGCTTTGTAAAAGCTGATGTTCCAGATGGTGTAGCTGTTTGCGAAAAACAATTATTTCATTTAGTTACTAAATTACATAACGTAGAAGTAAAAGATGATGAAATCGAAAAATACCTTCCAAAAATATACGAAGAGCTAAAAGATTTAACGAAAGAAGAATTAATTAAACGATTTATTTCTGAAGAATTTAACCGCTTCTATAATTACTATCAAAACTCCCAAGATTTAAATATGGGTAATGATGGCGGAAGTAATGGCAAAACAACTCGATTCTTTGTTAATATGGGTGTGTTAGATGGGTTTAATAAAAACTCAATCAAAGATTTCTTAGTTGAGATTTCAAACATTCAGGCTCGTATGATTTTTAACATTGATGTGAAAAATAGCTTCTCGTTTTTTGAAACTGAAAACAAATTTGTTGACCAATTGCTTGCTTTAAATAAAGCTGGTATTGAATTTAATGGTCGTGGTATTTCTTTTGAAGTATCAAAAGCAAAGCCTTCTGGCGGTTATGGTGAAAAACGCTCCTATGGGGGTGGTTCAAGAGAAGATGGTCAACGTCGTTCATACGGTGGTGGCGAAAGAAGCGGAGAACGCAAATCTTATGGTGGCGGAGAACGTCGTTCATATGGTGGTGGCGAAAGAAGTGGAGAACGTAAATCGTATGGTGGTGGTGAACGCAAATCATATGGAGGCGGCGAAAGAAGTGGAGAACGTAAATCATATGGTGGCGGGGAAAGAACTGGCGAACGCAAACCGTATGGTGGAGAAAGAACCTCTGGAGAACGCAGAACATACGGAAGTGCTGAGCGCAAACCATTTAATGGGCCATCTGAAGGTGGAGAGCGTCGCGGACGCTTTACTAAAGATTAAAAACAGTGTTTCTGTGGTTACTGAAAACTATCAATAACCTCACTTAAACAATTATATTTGGACGCAAGTATATTATTTTAGAAATAAACCAACATTATTTTGTTGATTAAAAAAAGAATACTATATTTGCGTCCCTATTTTAAGAGGAATAACAATTTAAAGAGAATAAAATAACATGTCACGTATTTGTCAATTAACTGGAAAAAAGGCTATGAAAGGAAACAACGTTTCATTTTCAAATGCTAAAACACCTCGTCAGTTTAAAGTAAATTTAAAAACTAAAAAGTTTTTTATCCCAGAAACTGGAGAGTGGGTTACACTTCGTGTATCAACTTCTGCAATTAAAAATATTAATAAAAAAGGAATTTACGCTTGCTTAAAAGACGCTGTAGAAAACGGCATTTTAGCTTAGTCTAAATTATAATATACCAACGAAAATGGCAAAAAAAGGAAATAGAATTCAAGTAATTTTAGAGTGCACAGAGCACAAAGACAGTGGTAAACATGGAACGTCTCGTTACATTACTACTAAAAACAAAAAAAATACTCCTGATCGTATTGAATTAAAAAAATACAACCCGATCTTGAAAAAAATGACAACTCATAAAGAGATTAAATAACCCATTAAAACTAAGATACAATGGCAAAGAAGGTAGTTGCAACACTAAAAACCGGTAAAGGAAATAGCTTTACTAAAGTAATTAAAGTGATTAAGTCACCAAAAACTGGTGCTTATGCTTTTAGAGAGGAAATTGTTCAAAATGAACTAGTAGCTGATTATTTGAAAAAGTAATTTTACTGATATAATAACTATTTTAAAATTTCTTTCTTTTTAATAGGAAAGAAATTTTTTGTTTTTAAGAGAATTCTAATAAAAATGAATACATCAAAAATAATTTCATCCTCAATTATTGCAATCGCACTAATTTTTATTGGAACAAAACTTAGTTCTGCGTGGCAAACAACCCACGTATCCTATAATAATATAGGTGTAACCGGTTTAGGTACTCAAAACTTTGATTCTGATTTGATTGTATGGAACGCCACCTTTTCAAGAAATGCAGGCACTTTAGCGGAAGCAAATGCGTTAATTAAAAATGATATTGACGATGTAAAATCTTTTTTAAAGAAAAATGGAATTCCAGAAAATGAAATGTCGTTTACATCGCTAAAAATTAACAAAAACTATAAACAGTTATATAACAACGAAGGCAACCCATCTGGAACCATCTTTGAAGGCTACAATCTTCTTCAAGAAGTTACAATCGAATCTAAAAACCTAAACGCAGTAGAAAAGTCTATAAGAGAAATTGGTGATTTAATTGAAAAAGGAATTGAGTTCACAGCTAACGAACCAGATTATTATTATACTAAACTAGCTGATTTAAAATTAGAATTGTTAAAAAAGGCTACGCAGGATGCTCTGAAACGCGCTCAAACAGTTGCTGAAAATGCAAATAGTAGTATAGGTAATTTAAAGGGTGCTGAAATGGGAGTTTTTCAAATAACAGGACAAAACACAAACGAAGACTATTCTTGGGGTGGCTCTTTCAATACAAAAGCTAAACATAAAACGGCAAGCATAACCGTTAAACTTTCATTTGAATTATAATAATATGGGGTTATTTGATAAGTTATTTGGCAAAAAAGAAAAAGAAAGTTTAAACGAAGGTTTATCAAAAACAAAAGAAAGTTTTTTCGGTAAATTAGCTAAAGCTGTTGCAGGAAAATCAACTGTTGATGCTGATGTGTTAGATAACTTAGAAGAAGTGTTAATTACAGGTGATGTAGGAGTTAATACAACTTTAAAAATCATTAAACGCATTGAAGAAAGAGTAGCTGCAAATAAATACGTTGGTACAAACGAATTAAATCAGTTGTTAAAAGAAGAAGTTGCTGCCTTACTAACAGAAAACAATTCAACAGACGCGACATCGTTTGAAATTCCTCAATTACCAACTTTACCTAATGGAGATAAAACTCCTTATGTTATTATGGTTGTTGGTGTAAATGGCGTTGGAAAAACAACAACCATTGGTAAATTAGCTCATCAGTTTAAAAAAGCTGGTTATAGTGTCGTATTAGGCGCATCCGATACCTTTAGAGCTGCTGCAGTGGAACAATTAACGATTTGGAGTCAGCGAGTTGGTGTTGATATTGTTAGCCAAGGAATGAATGCAGATCCTGCGAGTGTTGCCTTTGATACCTTAAGTAGCGCTAAAGCAAAACAAGCAGATGTTGTCATTATAGATACAGCTGGACGTTTACACAATAAAATAAATTTAATGAACGAACTCACCAAAATAAAAATGGTGATGAAAAAAGTAATACCTGATGCACCACATGATGTGTTATTAGTTTTAGATGCGAGCACAGGACAAAATGCCATTGAACAATGCAGACAGTTTACTGCAGCAACTGATGTGACAGCCTTAGCTTTAACAAAATTAGACGGTACAGCGAAAGGTGGCGTCGTTATTGGTATTTCAGATGAATTTAAAATTCCAGTCAAATACATTGGAGTTGGCGAAAAGATGGATGATTTACAAGTGTTTAATCGCCACGAATTTGTTGATAGTTTATTTAGCAACGAATAAAGCTAATAAGTGTTTTTAAAATAGAAATTACCTCTACTCTATTTCTAAAAAAAATCTAAAAACATTATCATCAATTTTTTTCTTAATTGAGTTCGCTCTATTTGAAGAATAGAGGAATTTTATCTTTCATCAAATTATATTTCAGCTAAGCCAACATGTTTCGTTCAACATTACTAAATTGTAAAGTAAAGTTATTGGTAAGATTATATTCTGCCTATACTCCGACTCATTTAGGCTATTCACCGAATATTTTATTTTGAGGATAATTTTTAGCTTAAGTTTGTAAAAAATATAAATTTTATGAAAATTTTAAAACTAAAAAAATATTTAATCTACTTTGTAATATTAAATATATCTACATTAAAAATATCATCGCAATCACTTTGTAGTACTTTTGCAACAACTTCACAAAGTTTGATTTGTTCTGGTCAATCAACTACCTTGACAGCAAGTATGCTCAGCACTCCTGTTGTTACAACATACTCAACTGTCGGTAGTACGTCTTGGACAGCACCTTCTGGCGTTACAACTGTTACTGTTTTAGTTGTAGCTGGTGGAGGTGCTGGTGGTTATGATGGAGGCGGCGGAGGCGGCGGAGGCGGCGTTATCTACAATACAAGTTTTGCTGTTACACCAGGATCAAGTTATCCTATTACCATTGGAGCAGGTGGTGCCGCTTCAGGTAACTACGCTTTTAACGGATTAGTAGGTTCTAATTCCATCTTTGGAACTTTGACAGCTATTCGTGGTGATGGTGGTTATAATAACCACGCTCAGCAGCAAATAGGAACAGGTAATGGCAGAACTGGTGGTTCTGGTGGCGGCCAAGGTGCTCCTGATGGAACTATTTCAGGTCCTGGGTACGGAACTTTAGGTCAGGGATATAATGGTGGTGCAAGTGTTTTTAATGTTAGCGGCGGCGGCGGCGGCGGCGCAGGAGCTGTTGGATCAAATGCTACAGCAAGTTTTCCAGGGAATGGTGGTATTGGCTTTTTATCTTCCATTTCAGGAACAGCAACTTATTATGGCGGCGGCGGCGGCGGCGGTTCTTGGGGAACAAGTAATAGAGGTCTTGGAGGATCAGGTGGTGGTGGTAATGGAGGCAGTAATTCATTTCCAGTTAATGGGGCAAACGCTACGCCAGGTACAGGTGGCGGTGGCGGTGGAAGTGGTTATGGTGGAAGTATTTCTGGAGCAGGTGGTTCCGGTATTGTCATTATTAAGTACGCAGGTCCTGTCCTTGGCGGTACAACTTATAGTTGGTCAAATGGTGCTACTACATCAAGTATTGTTGTTTCTCCAACAGTTAATACTAACTATTCAGTAGTTGCTACATCTACAACAGGGTGTTCAGCATCAGCTGTAAGTTCAGTTTCAGTAAATGCTAGTCCAGTCGTTTCAGTCAATAGCGGCTCTATTTGTAGTGGTAAATCATTTACTATGTCTGCATCTGGAGCAACATCATATACCTATTCAGGAGGAACTACAATAGTAAATCCAACAACTAATACATCATACACTGTAACAGGAAGCAATGCGTTAGGTTGCTCAAACACCGCTGTTGCAACGGTAACGGTTAATGCCAATCCAACGGTAGCAGTTAATTCAGGCTCTATTTGTAATGGAACATCATTCACCATGATTCCATCAGGTGCATCAACGTATGTGTATACAGGCGGTTCAGCAACTGTCAATCCAACAGCAAATTCATCTTATACGGTAACAGGAACAAGCGCAGCAGGATGTACAAACACCGCAGTAAGTTCAGTAGTTGTCAATTCAACTCCGTTAGTAACAGTATCAAGTGGTTCAATTTGTAATGGCTCATCTTATACAATGATACCAGGCGGAGCAAGTACATATGTATATTCAAGTGGAGGATCATTAGTAAGTCCAACAAGTAATACAAGTTATACCGTAACAGGAACCAATGCAGCAGGTTGTATAGGAACAGCAATAAGCACAGTAACAGTTAATGCTTTACCAACTGTAGCTGTTACCTCAGGCTCTATTTGTGCAGGTAAATCATTCACCATGACACCAACAGGTGCATCAACGTATGTTTATACAGGAGGTTCGGCAATCGTAAGTCCAAGTTCAAATACATCGTATACTGTAACAGGAACAAGCGCAGCAGGATGTTCAAACACAGCAGTAGCATCAGTTACTGTTAATGCTAATCCAACAGTAGCAGTTACTTCAGGCTCAATCTGTAATGGATCTTCATTCACAATGAGCCCATCAGGCGCATCAACGTATGTTTATACAGGCGGTTCAGCAATTGTTAGTCCAAGTTCAAATGCATCTTATACAGTAACAGGAACAAGCGCAGCAGGTTGTACAAACACCGCAGTAAGTTCAGTAGTTGTAAATTCAACTCCGTTAGTAACAGTATCAAGTGGTTCAATTTGTAATGGCTCATCTTATACAATGATACCAGGCGGAGCAAGTACATATGTATATTCAAGTGGAGGAT
>JBIISW010000090.1:0-10631 GCA_044340865.1 Bacteroidia bacterium
ATATTTTACTTGTATAACGTGCAATCTTAAAATAGTAACAGTTTATTATTTTGTATCAAACCTTTTTTATATATTGCTCATGAAAAAAAATCAAATACCTCCGCTTATGGTTGATTTGAAGCAATGAGTTAATTTATTTATTAAAGCTAAACAACGAAAGATATGGATTTAAAAAAACGCTTAATCATTATGAATTTTCTTCAATTTTTTATTTGGGGATCATGGTTACTAACAATTGGCTCGTATTGGTTTCACACAAAAGAATGGTCTGGTGCGGAATTTGGCGCGATATTTTCTACAATGGGAATATCCTCTTTATTTATGCCAACCATTGCGGGTATTATTGCCGATAGATTTATTTCTACTGAAAAATTATACGGCCTATTTCATATCATCGGTGCAGGTATTTTGTTTTTTGTACCACAGGTAAACAGTCCTAATACGATGTTTTGGGTGCTTTTATTATATGCCAACTATTTCATTATCTATCTCGTTGGCATATACTGCTTTAAAAAATAATCATTTCGATATTGTAAAAATTTATCCGCCTATTAGAGTTTGGGGAACTGTTGGCTTTATTGCAGCTTTATGGACAGTTAATTTATTAGGGTTTGGCATATCAGCCAATCAATTTTATTTAGCATCCATTTCATCATTATGTTTAGGAATATATGCATTTACATTACCAAACTGCCCGCCAAACAAAACAATTCAGGCAAAAGGTTTTATGGCAAGTTTAGGATTGAATGCCTTTAAATTATTTAAAGATTCTAAAATGGCGATGTTTTTTATTTTCGCTATGTTTTTAGGTGCTTCACTACAACTAACAAATGCCTATGGTGATACCTACTTATTAGATTTTGCAAAAAACGAGTTGTACCAAGATTCTTTTGTAGTAAAATATTCTCAAATCATTATGTCTATATCTCAGATTTCAGAAACACTATTCATTTTAACCATACCATTTTTCTTAAAGCGATTTGGAATCAAACAAGTGATGCTATTTAGTATGATAGCGTGGGTTTTACGATTTGCATTATTTGCTTATGGAAATCCTACTGATGGATTATGGATGATTATCGCATCTTGTATTATTTATGGAATGGCTTTTGACTTTTTTAATATTTCAGGTTCATTATTTGTTGAAACGCAAAGCGATCCAACCATTCGTGCTAGTGTGCAAGGTTTATTTATGATGATGGTAAATGGCGTTGGTGCTGTTATTGGAAGTTTAAGCAGCGGATTTATTATTCAATCTTATTTCACCAATACCGACAAATCTCTTGATTGGCAAGGAATTTGGACAAGCTTTGCTATTTATTCGGCAATAATAACAATTTTGTTTGCCTTATTATTTAAACATAAACACGATTCAAAAGAAATAGAACACGTTACTCATTAATTTTTTTTAATTTTACAACTATAAAAACTGACACTCTACTAAAACCAAATTTATGATTCATTTAAAAACACAAAAAATAATAATCACAACTGATTTTTCAGAAACTTCTTTACTAGCTATTAAACACGGTGCTTTTTTAGCGCAATTTACCAAAGGTGAAGTTTATTTAGTTCATATTATCACTAAACACTGGGAAAAATTTAACGTATTTGAACCAAGTATTTCTCTAGAAAATATTGAAAAAGCGTCTCTTGCAGTTGAAACAAAATTAGGAGATTTAGCGAATGATATCAGAAAAGAATATGGCGTGAAAGTTACAACGGTTGTAAATTCTGGAAATCCAACAACAGAAATAGTTAATTTTGCTAAAGAAATAAAGGCAGATTTAATTGTCATGGGAACGCATGGTTACAGTGCTTGGGAAGATTTAACGATTGGAAGTAATGCATTGAAAGTAATAACTAAAAGTCCTTGCCCGGTTTTAACAATGAGCCAATACGCTAAAAACTTAGGTTATCATAAAATTATATTACCAATTGATACGTCAGAACACTCTAGACATAAAGTAACTTTAACCATAGAATTAGCAAAACAATTTACATCACAAATTTTTGCAGTTGGATTACTAACTAGTGATGAAGAAAGCAAAAAACCTGCCATGGAAGTAATGTTACATCAAGTTGAAGCTGCTGCAACCAAAGCTGGTATTGTTTGTAAAACAGAATTACACGAAAATGTTAAAAACAGAGCTATTGAAACGGTGAAATACTGTGAGAAAGTTGGAGGTGATTTAATTTCAATTATGACAGACCAAGATGCAGAATTAAGTGGATTCTTTTTAGGTAATTATGCGTTACAAACCATACACCATTCAAAAGTACCAGTATTGAGTGTGAAGCCAGAAGAACATCCAGAAAATGTATCTTACACTATGTTATCTGGAACATAAATTAATTTTTAATTAAAACAAAAAAACACTTACTCATCGTAAGTGTTTTTTTTTATCTAATTTCCCATTCTTTCCAATCCATTTCTTCGCCATTTAAAATTCCTAAATAGCTTTGATAGCGTTCTTCAGAAATATTACCCTCTTCCACAGCCTTTAAAATAGCACAGTGTGGCTCATTAACGTGAATGCAATTGTTGAATTTACATTCATTTAATAAAGCTCTTATTTCAGGAAAGTAATGCCCAATCTCTTCTTTCTTCATTTCCACTAAACCTAACTCTTTGATGCCAGGCGAATCAATTATGTTTCCTCCAAATGAAAGAGGAAATAATTCAGCAAACGTAGTTGTATGCATACCTTTAAGGTGAGCAGAGGAAATGTCGCCCGTTCTTAAATCCAATTTACTATCAATAGCATTGATTAATGTGGTTTTACCTACTCCACTATGCCCAGATAGAAGCGTTGTTTTATCTTTTAATAAATCTTTAACCATTTCAACATCCTCATTATTAAAAGAACTAATTGAATAACATTGATATCCAATATCTGTGTATAATTTAATAATGTCATTTTGAAGTTCAATCATTTCTTCATCTAACACATCGCATTTATTAAATACAATTTTAGCATTGATACTATAGGCTTCTGCAGTAACTAAAAAACGATCAATAAAACCTAATGAAGTACGAGGAGCAACTAATGTGGCAACTAAAATAGCTTGATCAAGATTACTAGCAATAATATGAGCTTGTTTTGATAAATTAATTGATTTACGGATGATGTAATTTTTACGAGGAAGAATGGTCACAATTTGATTACTTCCATCTTCATCTCTTTGTAATTCTACTATATCGCCAACTGCAACAGGATTAGTTGTTTTACGATCTTCTAATCTTATTTTTCCCTTTAATCTACATTCAATAATTGAACCGTCATCAGTTTTCACTAAATACCAACTACCTGTAGATTTCATTACTAAACCTTGCATGTAGCAAATTTATTATATAATATTTAAAAAGGCTCATAAAATCATTAAATTTGAATTGAAATAAACTATATTTTTATAGCATGTCGATTATTGTAAATAACATCTCCAAATTATATGGCACTCAAAAAGCCTTAAATAACGTATCATTCGAAATTGGTAAAAACGAAATTGTTGGTTTTTTAGGACCAAATGGTGCTGGAAAAAGTACCATGATGAAAATATTGACTTGCTACATTCCGGCAACAGAAGGTTCTGCAAAGGTTTGTGGTTTTGATACCAACGAACAAAGTATTGAAGTTAGAAAACAAATTGGTTATTTACCTGAACACAATCCATTGTATTTGGATATGTATGTGAAAGAGTTTTTAGAATTCATTGGCAATCTTTATAACGTAAAACATGTGAAAGAGCGCGTGAAGGAAATGATAGAAACGACAGGTTTACAAATTGAACAAAATAAAAAAATTGGAGCTTTATCAAAGGGTTATCGTCAACGTGTTGGATTAGCTCAAGCAATCATTCACGACCCTAAAGTGTTGATTATGGATGAACCAACCACAGGGCTGGATCCAAACCAGTTAGAAGAAATTCGTGAACTAATAAAGAAATTAGGTAAAGAAAAAACTGTAATGTTAAGCACACACATTATGCAAGAGGTTGAAGCAGTATGTGATCGCGTTATAATTATTAATAAAGGAGAAATTGTTGCTAACGAACAAACTCAATCTTTACAAAAAAATACAACCAAACAAATTATTACGGTTGAATTTGACAAAGAGGTTTTAGTTTCTCATATTAAAAACATAGAAGGCGTTGAAGATGCAGTTTTAATAGAAAAAAATACATGGAAAATCATTTCAAATATTGATACAGATGTCAGAAAATCAATTTTTAATTACGCTGTAACACACGATATTAGTATTTTAACCATCAATAAAGAAGAACAAAAACTTGAAGACGTGTTTAAACAATTAACGAAAAAATAAATAAATCCATCAATTATAATTGATACTAAGCATTCAGTGTTTATAAATAAAAAATAAAAAAAGAGACTACATGGTCTCTTTTTTTATTTTTATATAAATTAATTATTTCATAAAAAATCTATGCGATTAACTCATCGTTTGCATTTTATAAAGCTTAGTGTCTTATTAGGTTTACTAACGTCTATTTTATTAAGTTATAATCTATGGAGTGGTGAGCGCTATTTCCCAAAAGCTTCTTTTTTATCTAATTATCATAGCATCATTCCACCTTTTGACTATGTTTTTTTAGTTATGTTGGTTACACTCATTATTATTTCCGCAATTTCTCATTCAAAAATCCCACTATTCTTGTTGATTATTTTTTCAGCTTTTTTATGCATAGATGATCAAAACAGAATGCAACCGTGGTTTTATAATTACACCTTAATTTTATTCGTTTTATTATTTTACAAGGAACGCGTTGATGAACCAAATAATTATAACAGTGTTTTTGTTACCATTCAAATACTAATTGCACTCATTTATATTTACAGTGGTTTACAAAAATTTAATTCGCAATTTATCGAGGTTTCACTCAACTATATTCTTAATCCTTTTGAGTCTTACTTTTCTGAAAGACAAATGAATTTAATCTTAAAATTAGGCCGTGGTATTCCCTATTTAGAAGTATTAATTGGTATTGGCTTATTATTTAAACCCGCACGTTATATAGCCATTCCATTGGTAATAACTATGCATGTGCTTATTTTAATTTTACTAGGACCATTTGGAAATAATTACAATCAAGTCATTTGGCCATGGAACATCACCATGATTATATTAAATATATTGTTGTTTACCAATGTAAAACGAGATACCTTTTTTGATTTTTCCCTACTCTTCAAATATGGTTACTTTTATGTGATTATTTTTCTTATGTTCATTTTACCATTTTTTAGTTTCAATAATAAGTACGACTCTTATTTATCAAGCTCTTTATATTCAGGCAATACACACGGTTGCGTATTGGTATTAACAGATAAAGCCTACAAAAAATTACCTTATTATATTAAATATTTCACAACTAAATCCCCTAATTACAATGTACTATCCATAAAAAATTGGGCAATGACAGAATTAAATGTCCCTTGTGTTCCTGAATATCGTATTTTTGAGGACGTTCAAGAATATATCATAACACTCACTCATACTAATAAAAAAGAAGTAAAAATGATTTATACTGAACGAGAAAAAATACTAAATTTTTAAACTATGGTAAGAAATATTACTCTATGTGTTTTAGTAACACTTGCACTAAATGGATTGTCGCAAATTAGCGAGAAACAAATTAAAAAAGATATTACATTTTTAGCATCTGATAAATTAAAAGGAAGAGGAACATCCACTAACGAAGAAAAATTAGCAGCTGATTATATTGCTAAACAATTTAAAAATTGCGGATTATCTCCGAAAGGAAAAGAAGATTTTTATTATCAATTTACATTTAAAAAAAACAGTAATCCTCATGACACATCGACTACTAACATTCCAGAAAGAACAGGAATTAATGTCATTGGTTATTTAGATAATAATGCTGAAAACACGATTGTTATTGGAGCACATTACGATCATTTAGGTTTAGGTCACGACCATAATAGTCTTGATGCAAATCCTGAAAATAAAATTCACAATGGTGCAGATGATAATGCTAGTGGTACTTCTGGTGTATTAGAGTTAGCAAGATATTATTCAGGAAATAAAATAAAAGAAAACTATAATTTTTTATTCATTTGTTTTAGTGGAGAAGAATTAGGTTTGCTTGGTTCTAAAAAATGGTGTGACAACCCAACTGTTGATTTAACCAAAATAAACTATATGATAAATATGGATATGATTGGGCGTTTAAATGATAGTACGAAGAAATTATTAGTTTATGGTGTTGGTACTTCTCCAACTTGGGTTTCATTGTTAGATAAAACAAACACTTACTTTTCAATAAAAAAGGATAGTTCAGGAATTGGTCCTAGTGATCAAACTAGTTTTTATCTGAAAGACATTCCTGTGTTACATTTTTTCACTGGCCAACATAGTGATTATCACAAACCAACTGATGATGCCGATAAAATTAATGTTTCAGGAGAAAAAAAAGTTTTAGACTATATTGTTGAATTAGTTAATGCAACAAATTCATTGCCTAGGTTAGCTTTTTCAAAAACAGCCGCTCACGTTTCAACAAGCACAAAATGGAAAGTAACCATGGGCGTTATGCCTGATTATGCATTTGAAGGCGAAGGAATGAGAGTGGATGGTGTTTCTGATAACAAACCAGCATTTAAAGCTGGAGTTAAAGCAGGTGATGTTGTAATAAAATTAGGTGAGTTAAACGTAAAAAATGTACAAGATTATATGAAGGCCTTATCAGTATTTAAAAAAGGAGATAAAACAATCGTTGTCGTAAAAAGAGGGAGTGAGAATTTAAGTTTAGAACTTGAGTTTTAATAAATACATTATAACACAATTCAAACTAATTATATGATTACTGTACCACAGATTTTATCAAATTTAAATATAACAGCATTAAATCCAATGCAAGAAAAATCATTGGAATGTATAGAAAAAAACAATAATGTTATTTTAATTTCACCTACAGGTACAGGAAAAACCTTAGCTTTTTTATTACCATTAATTCCATTATTAAACGAAAATTTATTAGGAGTTCAAGCTTTAATTATTGTTCCATCGCGCGAATTAGCAATACAAATAGAAAGTGTGTTTAAACAAATGGGAACACCATTTAAAATTAATAGCTGTTATGGTGGTCATCAAGTTAGAGTCGAAGAACATAATTTATCTCAACCACCCGCTATATTAGTTGGAACACCAGGAAGATTAGGACATCATATCAGAAAAAATAATTTAAACTTATCTGAAACACCCATTTTAATTTTAGATGAATTTGACAAATCATTAGAATTGGGATTTAAAGATGAAATGGAATTTATTATTAAAAATTGTCAAAATATTAAAAAACGAATCTTAACATCAGCAACAGAATTAAAAGAAATACCAAAATTTGTTGGTTTAAAAAGTGAATTAATCTTAAATTTTTTACCAAAAGAATCTGTTACTGAAAACAAAAATTTAATTACAAAATTTGTTAGAGTTTTAGAAGATGATAAGCTAGAGGCCTTAATGCTTTTATTAGGTAATATAAGCGAACAATCCATTATTGTTTTCTGCAATCACAGAGATGCTGTTAATCGCATTTCTGAGCAACTAACTATACATAAAGTACAACATGGATTTTATCATGGAGGTTTAGAGCAATTAGATAGAGAACGCACACTCATCAAATTAAGAAATGAAAGCACACGTATTCTAATTACAACTGATTTAGCTTCCCGTGGATTAGACATTCCAGTAATAGGTACTGTTATTCATTATCAACTACCATTTACTGAAGATGTAATGATCCACAGAAACGGACGAACAGCGAGAATGCACGCCAGTGGAACAGTTTATTATCTATTAGATAAAGAAGATTTTTTGCCAAAATTTATTACTGAACAACCTATCGAAGAATCTTTACCTAAACATTTTATTTTACCAAAACCCAGCGAATGGCAAACCTTGTATTTGAGTGCTGGTAAAAAAGATAAAATAAATAAAATGGATATTGTTGGTATGCTTTTACAAAAAGGAAATTTACAAAAAGAAGATTTAGGTAAAATTGAAGTACTTGATTTTAGTGCGTTTGTAGCGGTTAAACGAAAAAAAATCAATCAAACACTCTCGCTAATTAAAGATGAGAAAATAAAGAATAAAAAAATTAAAATAGAGATTGCTCTTTAAGCTTAATTTTAAAAGTTAAAAATTTGGCTTTAATAAGTATTTGTTATAAAAGTCTACAATATGTTTAACAGCTTCATCAGCTGTATCAACTATTTTAAATAATTCTAAATCAGATTCATTGATATTATGTTCTTTATGCCACATGGTTTCTTTCATCCATGAAATCAAGCCACTCCAATACTCTGTTCCAACTAAAATAACAGGAAATTCCGCGATTTTATTTGTTTGAACTAAGGTCAACGATTCAAATAATTCATCAATAGTTCCAAAACCTCCAGGCATGCCTATAAATCCTTGTGAGTATTTTAAAAATACTGTTTTACGAACAAAAAAATAATTGAAATCAATGCTTTTATCTCTATCGATATAATCATTTGGTTTTTGTTCGAAAGGTAAATTGATATTTAAACCAACTGAATTTCCTTTTCCGCGCTTTGCACCTTTGTTAGCAGCTTCCATAATGCCTGGACCACCACCAGTAATAACACCGTAACCTTCTTGAGTTAATTTAAATGCAATTTCTTCTGCTAGGATATAATATTTGTTGTCAGGCTTAGTTCTTGCTGAACCAAAAATAGAAACACAGGGTCCAATTTGTTGCATTTGTTCAAATCCATTTACAAATTCGCTCATGATTTTGAAAATCTTCCAACTATCTGATGCCATTACTTCTCTTGATTCTCTGGCTGCAAAAGCTCTTCTTATTTTTTCTTCCTTATCTTGATTCATCATTCTTATGTTTAAAAAACAGTTTTTATTCACTAAAGTTAAATGTTTTTAGTTTTAAAACTATTTAACTTATTTCATTTCTTTTTTCAAAAATGGTGCTGTAAATCCTTTTTTACTTTTTATTAATTCTTCGGGAGTGCCTGTAAATAGAATTTCTCCACCACCCTTTCCTCCTTCTAAACCAACATCAATAATATGATCAGCGACTTTAATCATATCCATATTATGTTCTATCACTAAAACAGTATTTCCATTATCAACTAACCTATTTAATACTCCCAATAATATTCTAATGTCTTCGAAATGTAATCCTGTTGTGGGTTCATCCAAAATATAAAGTGTATTACCTGTATCTCGTTTACTTAATTCAGTTGATAATTTTACACGTTGAGCTTCTCCTCCACTTAAAGTTGTGGCTTGTTGGCCGAGGGTAATATAACCTAACCCAACAGCTTGTAAACTTTTAACTTGACGCAAAATAGTTGGAAGATTTTCAAAAAACTCACAAGCTTGGTCAATTGTCATATTTAATACATCACTGATCGACTTCCCTTTGTATCTAACTTCAATGGTTTCGCGGTTATAACGTTTTCCATTACACACATCACAATTAACATACACATCAGGCAAAAAATTCATTTCAATCGTCTTCACTCCTGCTCCACCGCATGTTTCACAACGACCACCTTTTACATTAAATGAAAACCTTCCTGCTTTATAACCTCTGATTTTTGATTCTGTTAACTCTGCAAATAAATTTCTAATATCTGTAAATACACTGGTATAAGTGGCTGGATTACTGCGTGGCGTTCTACCTATGGGCGATTGATCAATATCTATTACTTTATCAATGTGTTCTAAACCTGTTATCGATTTATAAGGCAATGGACGTGTTTCTGATTTATAAAAATAATTACTTAAAATAGGATAAAGTGTTTCGTTAATTAAACTTGATTTACCACTGCCACTAACACCTGTCACACAAATTAATTTTCCTAATGGAATGTCTATTGAAACATTTTTTAAATTATGCCCAGTACATCCCTTTAATACTAACTTTTTACCATTACCTTTTCTTCTTTGTTTCGGAACTTCAATCGATTTTTTTCCTGTGATGTAATCTGCTGTCATTGTATTAAACTTCAGCATTTCTTTTGGCGTTGCCGCAGCTACAACTCTTCCGCCATGAACACCAGCGCCAGGTCCTATGTCAATGACATAATCACTTTCAATAATCATGTCTTTATCGTGTTCAACCACCAATACACTATTACCAACATCGCGCAAATTTTTTAATGCTTCAATTAAACGCATATTATCACGCTGATGCAAGCCAATACTAGGTTCATCTAAGATATACAATACACCAACTAATTGTGAACCTATTTGGGTTGCTAAACGAATACGCTGAGCTTCGCCTCCACTCAAGGTTTTTGAAGAACGATTAAGCGTTACATAATCCAAACCAACTTCTAATAGAAATCCTATACGAGTTCTAATTTCTTTTAAGACTTCTTTAGCAATGGTATTTTGCGATTTGGATAATCGTTTTTCAATTCCTTTAAACCAATCATTTAAAATATTGATATCCATTTCAGATAATTCTGAAATATTTTTACTATCTATTTTAAAATAGAGCGCTTCCTTTTTTAAACGAGTACCGGCACATACCGAACAATTTATTTTATTTGTAAAACCTTCAACCCAACGTAACATGGCTGGAGAAGCCTCTTCTTCCGCTTGTTT
>JBIISW010000103.1:0-8942 GCA_044340865.1 Bacteroidia bacterium
AATGCCATCAAAGGCAGTGCTATAACCATTTTCACTTGTATCTGATTTCACCGTAAATAATTCTTCGCTTCCATGTAATAAAATATTAATCGCTTCTTCATCAATATCTTCAAAAGGAGTATCTAACGTAAAATTATATTTTAAGCCAATCGCTTCAATTTGTTTAAACACCCAAATACCTTTTGATGGACCAAGCGGTGCAATAGCACCTTTACGAATTGATAATGTTTGATTTGGAACTATTTTATTGATATCAACTTCTGACACAACACCCAAACCGTTACAATGCGGACATGCGCCATAAGGAGAATTAAATGAGAATAAATTGGGCGCAGGTTCATCGTAAGAAATACCACTTGTTGGGCACATTAGCATTCGACTGTAAAATTGAACTTTACCAAAACCAAATGAAGATGATTTCTTTTTTGTTTTTCCATCATCCTCAACATGCTCTAAAACCATAATGGTTCCTTTACCATGTTTCATAGCCGTTTGTAAAGATTGGTTTAATCGTGTTTTTATATCAGTATTAATCTCTAATCTATCAACCACAATTTCAATATCGTGAATTTTATAACGATCAACTTGCATCTTTGGTGTAATGTCTACAATTACACCATCTATGCGCACTTTATTAAATCCTTTTTTTCTAATATCTTCGAACAACTCTCTGTAATGACCTTTACGACCTTTTACAATGGGAGCTAGTAAGTTTATTTTTTTTGAGTTGTATGTTTCTAAAATTAAAGCAATAATTTGATCATCGCTGTATCTTACCATTTTTTCTCCAGTAACATACGAAAAGGCTTCTCCTGAGCGGGCAAATAGTAAACGTAAGAAATCATAAATTTCTGTGATTGTGCCAACCGTAGAACGTGGATTTTTATTGACTGTTTTTTGTTCAATAGAAATAACAGGACTTAAGCCTGAAATTTTATCAACGTCAGGACGTTCCATATTTCCCAAAAACTGGCGAGCATAACTCGAAAAACTTTCAATGTAACGTCTTTGTCCTTCAGCATAAATCGTATCAAAAGCTAATGAGGATTTTCCACTACCACTTAAACCCGTGAGCACAACTAATTTATTACGAGGAATGGTTAAAGAAATATCCTTTAAATTATGAGCTCTTGCGCCTATTACTTCAATATATTCGTCTTCCATTATTAATATTCTAAAGGCTCTCTGCTTGTGTGTCTAATTCTTAATATATTAATTTTATCCTCATCAATTTTATATACAATTCGATAACTATAAATGATGTATGCCCTATAAAGACCATTATTATTAACTTTTAATACATCAGCCTTATATATTTCCTTACCCGTTCCCAATATTTTTGTTGAAGCTAAAATTTTATTCTTAACATCTTTGGCAGATTTTTCTGAATCTTTTTTTATAAATAGATAAATTTCTTTTAATTGAAATTTTGCATTTTCAGACCAAATAACATCGTACTTTTTAGTCTTTACCATAAATCAGATTCTTTTTCCAAATTAGATTGAGTGATAGATTTACCTTTTTTAATTTGTTGTTCAGATTCTAATAACTCCTTATTATATTGTTTAACGCTAATTCGCTGTTCGGAATTATCAATATGCAAAATATTTTTTACCATTTCCAATACCAACTCTTGCTGTTTAACTGTTAACAAAGGTAGATAGGTCGTTAATTGTTTTTTTATTGCTATTGAAGTCATTTTTGTAATTTATTTAAAGTAAATTTAATAATTAACTATTTAATTACTGCCCATTAAAAATGTTTTTATTAACTCATCAATATTACCATTTAAAACACCTTCTGCATCTGTAATTTTTAATTCAGAGCGATGATCATTTACCATTTTATAAGGATGCAACACGTAACTACGAATTTGCGATCCCCACTCTATTTTCATTTTACCTTCCTCAACAGCATCACGTGCTTCGTTTTGTTTTCGCATTTCAAGTTCATATAATTGAGAACGTAACATTTGCATAGCCTTTAATCTATTTCCTAATTGAGAACGTTCTATTTGACAAACAACTACAATGCCAGTTGGTTTATGAGTTAACTGAACTTTCGACTCTACTTTATTAACATTTTGTCCACCCGCACCGCCGCTTCGTGATGTTTGAATTTCAATGTCATTTGGATGAATATTAATTTCAATCGTATCATCAACAACTGGATATACATAAACAGAAGCAAATGAAGTATGTCGTTTTGCATTGCTATCAAAAGGACTAATGCGAACTAAACGATGCACACCATTTTCACCTTTTAAATTTCCATAAGCATAATCACCATCAATTTGTATAGATACCGATTTTATGCCTGCAACATCACCATCATTTTTATCTAATTCATTTACTTTGAAGCCATTTTTTTCAGCCCACATAATGTACATGCGCATGAGCATGCTAGCCCAATCACAACTTTCGGTTCCACCTGCACCCGCATTAATTTGAAGAACACAACTTAAAATATCATTAGGTTTATTGAGCATGTTTTTAAACTCAATATCTTCAATAATCTTTTCAGTAATGGCTTGTTGCTCATCTACATCTTTTTCGGTAGCATCGCCCGATTTATAAAATTCGTAAATGGTATCTAAATCATCTAATGAAGAAGAAAAAGTATCATAAGAAGAAACCCACATTTTGCGAGATTTAACTTCTTTTAAAACGGCTTCGGCTTTTTTTGAATCTGTCCAAAAATTTGGATCTAAGGTTTTTTCTTCGAGTTCTTTTAACTCATGTTGTTTTTTATCGTAGTCAAAGAAATCCCTTCAGAGCGTCTTTTCGGTCGTGAAGGGCTTTGAGTTGTTCTGCTGTAATCATGTATTAAAAGTAATATATAAAATCGAAAAAATCTAAAAAATTAATTTCAATTCACTTAGCTCATTGATGGTATTGATATGCTTTTTCGATTCGTCTAATTGCCTGTAATTATTAAAATAAATTGCTTGCCAATTAGCATTTAAAGCGCCTTCAACATCTGATTCAAAACTATCGCCAATCATAACACATTCTTCATGCGATGCCTTTACACGGTTTTGTGCCATTTCAAAAATACGTTTATTTGGTTTATGCACGCCTAATTCTTCTGATATTAAAATTTCAAAAAAATATGGTTTTAAATTGCAACATTCAAACTTAATTTCTTGAGCTTCCTTAAAACCATTTGTTATAATGTGTAAATCGTAATTAGGTTTTAAATATTCTAAAATATCAATGGCTCCGCTTATTAAATTGGTTTTTCTGGGAGAAATAAATACATATTTATCAGCCCAATGCATTGCTAAATCCAAATTTTCAAAATTAAAATGCAGAAACGTTTTATAAAATCGCTGATAACGTAACTCATCTTTTGTAACTTTATGTAAACCATATAAACGCCATAATTCTGCATTAATTTTTTTATATTCAAAATGAAAAGTTTCGAAATCAACACCACATTTTATATTCATATCATCTTGATGAAACATTTCATGAAGTGCTTCTTGAGAATTTTTTTCAAAATCCCAAAGTGTTGCATCTAAGTCAAAAAATATGTGTTTAATTTTTTTCATGATGCTGGTTTAAAATAATTTAACTCCTTTGTTAAATCTAAAAAAGGAAATTGGCTGACTATTTGCTCACACTTTAAAACCATGTTTTGTTTAAATGTTTCATGCATTAAACTTTCATTATTAAAGGGTTTATGATTAAACGCAGCATTTATTTCAGTTAGTTGTTTGTTTATTAGTTTTGTTTCATCTGAAAAATAAACATCCATAAATTTATCAAATACATACTTTACAGCTTGGCTATTTGGATGAGCCATATCAGATTCATAAAAACGATAATCTCTCAAATCATCTAAAACCAGTTCATATGCAGGAAAATAGAAACAATTTAAATGTTTAGATATAATGTCATGCACACTTTGTATTAAAATAGCCTTACTTAAATTATTTTCTATAAGGCCATCTCGCAGATGCTTTACAGGCGATACAGTAAATATAATTTTCAAATTTGGATTCAATAATTTCAATTTTTCAATCAATGCATTGTAATCTGATACTATTTGTTGAGTACTTAATAATTTTTTAGAAAACAAATGCGCAGGCAGTTTATGACAATTAGAAACGATTTCAGTTGTTTGTTTATATTCGTAAGCAAAGGCAGAGCCAAGAGTAATAATTAACCAATCAGCTGATTTCAATTTTTGATGCCATTGAAAAATAGTATTTTTTAAAATACGTTGTAATTCATTTTTTTCTGAAGCATACATGCCACTATGTGCATCTAAACAAAACCAATTTCCGTCTCTTTCAACATAGCGCAATTCATCTATCTCTGTATTATGTATACAATTTAATAATATTGAATAAATACTATGTGGATTAAAAACAATACCAAAAGGATTTGAATCAATTGAAAACTTAAGATCACTTAATTGATCACTGATATGTTCACTAAAGCAAGAGCCTATAAATAAGAGATTCTGTTGATGATTTATTTTTTCTGAGCTAACAGTAGGGTTAAAATTTAAATGAAACATCTTAATTTTTTCTTGGAATGGCTAATTGTTTAACAAATAAATTTTTAAAAAACGGAATTAATGCTGCGACATAAATAAATGTTATCACGTAAAAAGAAATTCTTGTATAGAGATTAAATAAATACATCCCATTATCGTTCACTAGCTTTAAATACAAATATTCCTTTGAATTAAAATAGGCTTCTTGATCAAGGACTTTCATATCTATACCGTTTAAAGTTTGCACAGAATCTGTTACTGTTGCTTCGTTAAAATGACTATCATAAAACACATCAAAATAATGTTGTAAGAATATAATAGTTAACGTTGGAATGATCGGAAGCGTAATATAAACTATTTGTAAACACACATTTTTAAAGGCATTAAATTCTTTACTGTTGATTACACCTTGAATTGCAAAAAAAACAGCGAAGCCAAATGAGATTAATACCAAATTTAAAAATACATCCTCTGTGTGATTTCTATATCCAAAAGGCAAAATCATGGATATAAAAAATAGTAGAATTGGCAAAACAATTAAAGTAATAATAGTAATAATAAATTGCTTCCATTGAACCATTTTAAATAATAAAATTAAAAGAGTCGTTAAAAAAGTAGAGTAAAATAAAAAATGCAAAAAAGATGATTTCCATAAAATTAAACCTCTAAACTTAGCATCAGCTATGTTTTCGATACACTCTCTTAAATCATATTTATTAATACCATTGAGTCCAATAAATGATGTCGTAGTTTGAGGAGAATTTTCCACTAAATTCCTGTAAAAATCAACACATTGCTCTGCAGAATAATTAAAGTTAATTTGATATTTATTTGCAACATCTATGTAGCGTTGGATTAAATAAGTTAATTCGGAATAATTGCTTACACGTTTTTGATAATTTGCAACTTGATTATAATAAGTCAATAAATTATACTTCAAGGAATCTTCACGGATGAAATATGGCGTGTATTCTTCAAACGTATTACATTCATTGATATAAAAATAATTTTGATCTTTTATTGAATCATATTTGGAATAATAATGATTAAGATCAGTTACAATAAATGGTTCTGCTTCATTTAAAGAATTTATATCTTGAATTAATTCTTCATCAGTTACCGTATTTGCTACTCTACTATTGTATATAATAGAAAATGGAAAAGCAAAACTCATGAAAATAAAAACAGCTAAGAAATTTAAAAAGAAAATCTTGTACTCATCTGTCCAATGCCTATTTCCAAACTTCTTTTCAACATTAAAAATGACATTTCTGTATATCCAAAAGCACAGGGCTATAAGAGCTAAAATGGTGTATAAAAAATACCAAACGCCTAAATCCTGACTTTCAAATAAATTAATAGGAATGATAAATCCTATAAATGCTGAAAATAACCACATTAATAATCCGAAAAATAAAACGTAATGAATCTTACTTATCCAAATAATTGGCGCATTTAAAAGCAAATAAGAGTCTAACTTTTTTAAAAAATTCGGTATGATTTTTTTCATCATTGATTTAAAAATTATTTATTAAATGTAAATAATTTTATGGATTCTGAATCAATTTGTTTGTTTTTAAACGATCTATTATGAATTCAAAACTTAGTTTTTTTTCATAAAATTCATTTACACTTTTGTTTTGCTTGGTAATTAAGGTAGCTGGAATTGCTCCAGACCATGATTCAGAAATTTTATTTATAAAATCATTTCCATTAGCTTCATCTAAAATATTGCATTCAGATTTAAATTTATGCTTCACTATAAATGGTTTAAGCTTTGAATTTAAGTCTTCTTTAAAATCCAAACTCATTAATAGTATTTTGATTTTTTGTTTATTATAAATAGAATCTATTCTTTCAAAATCTGGTAATTCAGCCACACAGGGTTTACACCAAGTGGCCCAAAAATTAACAATATAAGTTGTGTCGCTATTGTTATGAATACGATTAAGAAGATTATCTATTTTATACACTTCAATTTTTTGAGAATAAATAGAAATGAAAATAAATTGAAATGTGATTATGAATAGGACTTTACTTTTTGTTTTTAAATTCATATTCTTCCAATAATAGTGTTATATCAATAATCAAACGAGACACTTCTGCACTATCTGTCCCGTCATAAAAACCTCTTAAATGCTTATCAAAATCAACTAATGCAAAGTTTTGCGTGTGAATAAAATCATTTTCATCACCATTTCCAACCTCATTATTTAGCAGATAACTCGTGCGAGCCATTTCGTATAAATCTTTTTTTGAACCCGTTAAAAACAACCATTGTTTATTAGTAACGCCATGCAATTTTGCATATTTTGACAAAACATCCACTGAATCAACTTCTGGTTCAACCGTGTGTGAAAGTATAAGAAAATGTGGGTTATTATAAAATGCTTTATAAACACGCTCCAATTCTGAACTCATGATTGGACAAATCGATTCGCAAGTGGTAAAGAAAAAATCAGTCACATAAATTTTACCTGCCGTTGTTTGTTCAGTCACATTTTCATTAAATTGATTTTTAAAGCAAAATGGTTTAACCGTGTGATAAGTAGTATCTGAAAAAGTGACATTATATTTTTTTTTACCAAAATAAGGTAAAATTCTTAAAGGCTTTTGATCAGATTTATTAATCAAAAACCAAACAAAAAAAATAATTGGTAAAATAATAAGTAGCCAATTGAAATAAACTTTGTTTTTCATAAAACAAAGGTAGAAACTTATGGATAATAATTTAATTGATAACTATTAATCTTTACTATTCGCAAACAAATTTACCCGAGACTCTTGTTTTTTTAATAATCTAGAAATATTTTTTTTATGAGTAATCACCAAAAGAATAGCAACAAAAATTGAAAAAATAAACAAGGTTTGGTTATCATTTTTTAAAATAAATTTCAATAAAATCGGGTAACTAATGCCAGCCATTATAGATGACAAAGAAACATAACGAGTTAATATTAAAACAGTTAAAAACACAATCAATCCTAAGGCGCTTGTAATTGGGGTTAAACAAATAACAATTCCTAAAATTGTTGCAACGCCCTTACCTCCTCTAAATCCAGCGAAAACCGGAAAAACATGACCTACAACTGCTGCAATTCCTAGTGCTAACTGAAGATTAACAAATTGATTCGAATTTACATTGTAAGAAGATAAAAAAGCTAATAAAACAGACAAACTACCTTTTAAAATATCACAAACCAACACAACAATTCCAGCCTTTTTACCTAAAACGCGAAACGTATTAGTAGCTCCAGCGTTACCACTTCCAAATTCACGAACATCAATTTTGTAAAAACGTTTACCCAACCAAACTGCTGATGGAATAGATCCAACGAGGTAAGCAAAAACGATTAATAAAAAAAGTGCCATATTTTCCATTTTATTAAACTTTAATTAACACAAAGTTAATATTTAATTCAATTATCAAAATAAAAGTGAAAATTTAAATAAACAAGATATAAACACCAAAAATCCAAATATTAACTCAATATTTGATTATTTACACTAAATTTCAGATATTTTACTTAAATTCACGACTCTTTTATGATAAATTATGTAAACGGGCAAATTGCCGAATTAAATCCTACTCAAGTAGTTATTGAAACAAATGGAGTTGGTTATGGATTGCTCATTTCACTTCATACGTATTCACTATTACAAGGAAAAACCAATGCCAAAGTATTTGTTGAAAGTATTTATATCAGGGATGATAACCCAAAATATTTTGGCTTTGCTGAAACCGATGAGCGTGAATTATTTAGAAAATTAGTTTCCGTTTCTGGTGTTGGCGGAAATAGTGCCTTATTAATGTTATCTTCCTTAAGTTCAATTGAAATAGCAGGAGCTATCAATACGGCAAATGTTGGTTTACTTAAAAGCGTTAAAGGTATTGGAGAAAAAACAGCTCAACGAATTGTTGTTGATTTAAAAGGAAAAATGGGTAAACATGAAGGAGGAATTTCGCAAATTTTAGGAACATCATACAATAAAAATAAAGATGAAGCGTTAATGGCTCTAGTTACCCTAGGTTTTCAAAAAATGGCAGCAGAAAAAGCCATTGAAAAAGCCATAAAACAACAAGGGGTAAGTACTGAAAACGTTGAACAGCTGATAAAATCAGCTTTAAAAAATATGTAGTAAATAACTGTGGTTAAAGGTGTTGTAAAATTTTTTATTGTAAGCTCTACTTCATTAGCCTTGATGAGTGTTGTTGTTGGTTCCAAAGCTAAACATGCACCACTTAGCAAACCTCATTATAATCAAAAAAATATTTTCTTAACTCTTGATTCTCCAATAGTTACAAAAGATGACTTACACTATCCATTTAATGACAACAATGGCACTCAACCAATTTACGATGATAAAAGTGGGCTTTATCTTGGTAATCCTTCAAATATAAAAACAGAAACCACTTACAATACAACAACAGGTAA
>JBIISW010000138.1:0-6177 GCA_044340865.1 Bacteroidia bacterium
AAATGCAACAGGTTCGCCATTTGATTTATTATATATAAAACCTCTAATGGTTCCATTTTGAGAAATACCAAGAACAGTAATGAGTACAAAAGTGAGAGAAAGAAATAATTTAGCCATAAATACATTAAAAATTGGAAAACAAAAATAACATTTAATACGATTAAAAAAAGGCATTATTTTAAGATAATTACAGTAATCGTATTTTGGAATTTTCCCCTAAAAATAGATTATTTGATAAATGTTAATCGCTCTCCTTTTTTGGTTTCATCAAAAGTTCCATTATCATAAACCAAATGACCGCTTACAAATGTTTTTTCAATACTAGAAGCAAAGGTATGCCCTTCAAATGGACTCCAGCCACACTTGTATAACAAACTTTCTTTTGTAACTGTATTCGGTTTATTTAAATTAACTACCACCAAATCAGCAAAATAGCCTTCTCTAATGTATCCGCGCTTTTCGATGTTGAAAATATCTGCCACATTATGGCTCATTTTATTTACAATCATTTCTAACGTGATTTTTTTCTGCTTATAAAATTCTAACATCGCTAAAATAGAATGTTGAACCAATGGCCCTCCACTTGGTGCTTTTAAATACGATTGGCTTTTTTCTTCCATCGTATGAGGAGCATGATCAGTTGCTATCACGTCAATTCTACCATCTAAAACAGCCTCGAAAATTTGAGCTCTATCGTATTCTGTTTTTACAGAAGGATTCCATTTAATGAAATTGCCTTTTGCCTTATAATCTTCATCATTAAACCATAAATGATGGATACATGCTTCGGCCGTAATTCGTTTTTGTTTCAAAGGAATTTTGTTGGTAAACAGGCTTAACTCTTTAGCGCTCGAAATATGTAAAACATGCAACCTTGTATTATATTTCTTAGCTAATTCAACTGCAAAAGAAGATGATCGATAACAGGCTTCGTCGTTACGTATGATTGGATGGAAATAGGCTGGTATATCTTCACCATATTCTGCAATGATTCGGGCCTGAGTATCTTTAATCATTGGGTCATATTCGCAGTGTGTAGCAATTAAAGCATTTGATTTTTCAAAAAAACCTTCTAATGTTTTTTCATTATCTACTAACATATCACCCGTGCTTGAACCCATGAAAATTTTCAAACCACACACTTTTGAGTAATCAACCTTCAATGTTTCCTCTAAATTAAGGTTGGTACCGCCCATAAAAAAAGAGTAATTTGCTAAAGAACATTCTTTTGCGCGCGTGTATTTTTTTTCTAGTTCAACAATTGTAACCGCTTGCGGAACTGTGTTTGGCATTTCCATATACGTTGTAACACCCCCAGCTACGGCTGCTTTCGCTTCGGTATAAATTTCACCTTTATGAGTTAATCCTGGTTCTCTGAAATGCACTTGATCATCAATCGCTCCTGGCATTACTATTAAGCCTTCAGCATCAATTACTCTTGCATGAGAATCAGTGATATCTTTGTCAATTTTAGAAATAAATTGGCCTTCAATTAAAATATCCGAAACAAAAATTTCATTTTCATTTACGATAGTGGCGTTTTTTATAAGCGTCTTTTGTGTCATGGTTACAAATATAAAGCTAAACTATTTCTTTAAAGAATCTAAAACGGATATTTCGACCTTTGTTAACCCATTTTTAATAAAATTAAGTTTCTCAGCGGCTTTATAACTTAAATCAATGCTTCTTTTTGATCGTTGTGGCAATCTATCATTTATCTTAACAATTACGCTAGAATCATTTTTAAGGTTTCGAACCTTTACATAAGTGCCTAATTTTAAATTTTTATGAGCAGCTGTTAATTTATCATTATTAAATATTTCTCCAGAAGAAGTTTTTCTTCCATTAAATTTTTTAGCATAAAAACTAGCTATTCCTATGTGTGCAGAATGAGTATTATAAACAGTAACTTTAACTATACTAGAATCTTGAGCGCCACCATTAAAAGAAACTAATAACAAGAATATGATAAAATGTATTGCCACTGTGTTAAATTTTAAAACCAAGATACAAAATTAAGATGCTAATTCCTATTTAATCTTAAACCTCAAACCAGTGTATAACATTCTTCCATAAATAGGCCCCCAAACCATACTCGCATCAAAATATTTACTAAACGGTGCATCACTTGCAACAATAGGATTTTGTTGTTTATAATCTAAGGCATTTTCTACACCTAAGTAAACATTAAAATCTGATTGTTTAATTTTTATGGCATAAGTTATTTGAGCCAGCACATTGTAAAATTCTGGCGAATAAGACGCTCTTTGATAATCAGTTGGATTTAAAGTTGTTTGAGGTAAACGCTTTTTACCATTATACTGAACAGTTGCATCAAATAACCAATGTTTATTTTTTGTTTCGTAACCTAAATTAATAAATGCTCTGTGGGTTGATACAAATGCTTTTTGCATTAAACCACTTTTGTAATTTACCTTTGTGTCTACATATCGGTATGCCACTTTTACATGCAATCGTTTGCGTATTTCCCAACCAAATTCTGTTTGTGCAGTATTAGAAAAAGAAGGTCCATTTAAATTATAAAACCATACTTGCTGCGTATTTCTATCTACATCGGCTACTACTTGTTGTGTAAAATCAGTGCGATAAATATCAACTGTAACATAAGCTTCTTTAAAATTCAATGTCATTTTTTGTGTAAAATTAAATCCATAGTTCCAACCAACTTCTGGCTTTAATCCATAAGGCATTTTTAAATCACTTGCTTCTATGATCCATTCTCTAGCCGTTGTCATATATGCCATGTTTTCAGAAAACACATTGGCTGTTTTTAAGGCTCTTCCTCCACTTAAACGAAATACTGTTTTACTTTTATTGAAAGCATAACGTAAATGCAAACGTGGTGTGAAAAATAAACCATAATAATTGTGATAATCTGCCCGCATACCTGCTACGATGTTAAATTTTTCACCATTATTGTGAGCAAATTCAGCGAATGCTCCACCTACTCTTTCATTTCGGTTGTATTGAAATAATTTAAATGATTCATCTGTTTTGTCATTCATAAAACTAGCTCCAATTTTGTATGTGTTATCTGTTGTTTTAATAAAACTTTGAAAAATATAATTAGCATAGAACGTAGTTTGCAAACCGTTATACGCATTTATAGCATACGTATTTTTTTGGTCATGGTTTAAATACGATAATTGCAAACCCATGCTTGTGGCTGGTTTCTTCTTAAAAACAAAACCAGTTTTACTATATAGTTCCCACTTTCTGTTTTCAATTGAAATATTATACAACCCTACAGAATCTGATTTTACAGTTGATGCAAATTGTCCTCCTGTTCTACTATCTTGTAAATAAGAACTGCCGAATTGCGCTTCAAAACCTTTGCTTGTATTGTAACTATATTTATTCATGATGTTGTATTGTTTGCCAATTGGAATATCAGCAAAACCATCATGATTCATATCTTCAACTAAAGGATTAAAACTAGCGTGTGATAATATCCCTGCAGAAAATTTTTCGCTGAAGCGGTGTTTTACATTTAAGTTATATTCGTTGCGGGCATTTTGATTGACATAGGTATTAAAATTTAATTTATCGGATGTTTCAGGACTTTGTAATTCCGTATTAATTTGCCCAGTGAAACTTTCATAACCATTGACAACAGAACCTGCACCCTTACTTAATTGTATGGATTGAATCCATGTGCCTGGAATAAAACTTAATCCATAACTACTTGCTAAACCTCTTAAATAGGGCATATTCTCTTTTGTAATTTGTGCATATTGACCGGATAATCCAAGTAGTTGAATTTGTTTCGTTCCTGTTATTGCATCCGAAAAATTGACATCCACACTTGGATTTGTTTCAAAACTTTCGGAGAGATTGCAACAAGCAGCTTTCATTAACGAACGCTCACCAAGTGTTTCAATCTTAATTGGATTCAAATAAGAAATGTCTGTTCCACTTGATTCGTAAATAATTTGAATTTCATTTAACTCAAATCCACTTTTTAATATCAGTGTTATAAATTTAGATGTATCTGAAATAAGAATCGTTTCAGATTTATATCCCATCGCATTTACAATCAACTGTTTTTCGGTTGATATTGAATTGATAGAAAAAAATCCTTTTGAATTTGTTGTTGTTACTATTTGTGTATTTTTCCAAAATAGAATAGCACCAACCACAGCAGAGGTATCGTTTTTAGAATTGACTTCTAAGATACGGCCTTTTATTTGAGCAGAGTTTTGCAAGACGCATACACACGCTATTGCAACAAAAAAGAACGTTCTCATTATTTTTTCTCCTTACAAATTCCATCATCGTACTTGCAGCAATCAGGTAATTTCTGATATGCTTTTGGATTCGCTTTTTGGCTAATGGTTGAATGCCCAGCATTTGCAATGGCTTTTTCAATTTGTTCCAAACTCACTTTGGCAGAATTAAATGTTACCGTTAAGGTTTTATCTTGTTTGTTCCAATGACTCGTTTTTACGCCTTTAATATCAGCAGCGTTTTCAATGCGTTCTTTACAATCGTTACAATTACCTTTTACGGTAATAGTTTGCGTTATTATCCCAGTTTGAGATTTAACTGTAAATGAAATAAAAATAGAAATGAATATGAATACTTTTTTCATAGGTTTTAAATTTAAGAATTGATGTATTTTAATAAATTATTTGGTCAACACATTGACAAAATAAAAAATCAAATTCTTAAATTACGTATTGAAACAATATGATGCTGCACCAAATTAGGTAGATGATGTTTTTTGTTTATTATAAAAACAACGTCCGAAATTTGATTAGAAAATAAATTGTCTTGTTTATTTGGAATGATAAATAGATCAGTAACTGAGGCCTTACAAACTAAAATAAATGTATAAAATGTAAAATCAGATTTAAAGGCAACGTTTTTTGAATCATTTTTACAACAGCCATCTTCGTCAGCCATTTCGGTCTCTTCATCCTCACCACAACAAGATGTTGGTTTTGAAAATAATGCAACTTTCTCTAATTCGCCTCCACAATAATGGGCAACAATTTTAACACCCACAGCAGAAAACACATACGTAAAAACGATGAGCGTAAAAATGAATGTATGTAATTGCTTTTTCAAGTTGTTAATTTCTGCTTACAAATTTAGTATGTAATTTATATTAAAAATAACAAATTTGTTAAAGTTATACAACTGTAACATGACACCTACTGAAGCACAACATAAAATAAACATCCTGTCTACTGAACTCGAACAGCATAATTACCATTATTATGTGTTAGATCAACCAACTATAAGCGACTTTGAGTTTGATAAATTATTAGAACAATTAATAGAATTAGAAAAACAATTCCCTGAATTACTATCTGTAAATTCTCCAAGTCAACGTGTTGGTGGGCAAATAACAAAATCATTTGCCAGTGTCAAACATCACTATGCGATGTTATCGTTGAGTAATAGTTATAATCAAGAAGATTTAATTGATTTTGATAGAAAGGTTCGTGAAGGATTAGGCATCGTTTCCAACGGATTATTTGATGAGCAAATAGAATACGTTTGTGAATTGAAATTTGATGGTTTATCGATTAGTTTAATTTATGAAAACGGTCAATTAAAACAAGCCATTACGCGTGGTGACGGTGTGCAAGGTGATGATGTGACAACAAATGTAAAAACAATAAAATCGATTCCCTTAAAACTAAATGGCCATTTTCCGCCATTATTTGAAATACGAGGAGAAATATTTATGCCTCGCCCTGTATTTGATTTACTGAATAAAGAGCGTGAAGAACTTGGCGACGCCTTGCTAGCTAATCCTCGCAATGCCGCTTCAGGATCCATGAAAATGCAAGATTCGGCACAAGTAGCCAAACGCAAATTAGATTGTTTTTTATATTATTTATTAGGAGAAAATTTGCCCCATCAATCTCATTTTGAAAACATGCAATCCGCAAAAACATGGGGATTTAAAATTTCTGATGAGGCAAAATTATGCAATGGCATTAACGAAGTGATTGATTTTATAAATTATTGGAACATACAACGTGACCAATTACCTTATGATATTGATGGCATTGTAATTAAAGTAAATAATTATAACCAACAACAAAACCTAGGTTTTACAGCCAAATCGCCACGTTGGGCAATAGCCTATAAATTTAAAGCGGAACAAGTAAGCACTCAATTATTAAGCATTGCTTATCAAGT
>JBIISW010000139.1:0-6150 GCA_044340865.1 Bacteroidia bacterium
AATTTATTTATAAAGTTATCAGGTAATTCAACATTACTAACCCAAGCTGCAAATACAAAAGGTAACTTAGTATACTTGTTCCACTCTTCGGCTAAATCAATTTGATATGGATATTTTGTTAGGCCAAATGTTCTATCACCAATAATAACAGCACCAGTCGTGCCATGTATGTCGTTTTCAAAACCTTCATTCGCGGCAATAAATTGGATGTTTTTTTTCCAAAAATGTTTATTTAGAACTTGTACTAAAGTCACCGAGCTTTTTGATTGATAATCTAATAAGACATGCGTTAGTTCGTCAAGTGGTTTTTCGGAAAATAGTTTCACACTATCAACTTTGCCATTGGCGCCAATACAGTAATCAGTAATAAGATGGTAGGACGATAATTCTGGTAAAATAGCGACCGGAACTAAACCAATGTCAACTGTTTTGTTTTTTAATTTTTGAGCACAGACACTTGGTATATCAAGTTCAATGTCTAGCTCATTTTTTATGGCGCTATGATGTATACCAAATAAAAATGGTGTTGTATTATAATAGTTAACGATGGATAGTTTGTACATGTTGTTTAAACACTTGTGAGTGCGTTTTGTTTTTTGTTTTCTAAAAAGCAAATTGTTGCCTCAACAATTGCTATTGCAGTTTTATCCATGATGATTATAAATAATACTTCAATGCTAGATAGTTATTTAATTTTTTTTAATTCTTTAGAATTTAGTAATGATTTAATTTGAGATATCGCTGTTTTGTTTAATAATAAAAGTCTTTGAGATTGTTCAATGTTTTGATGAATCAATAATGCATTAATACTTTCTAAATTTGACAATACCACTAACTGTTCAATTGTAGAAGTATCTCTGATGTTTCCAATTTCTTTTGGGTTTGCATCCCGCCAATCTTTCGCTGTAAGACCAAATAAGGCTACATTTAATAAATCGGCTTCGTTGGCATAAATTAAGTTTATTTGCTTTTTAGTTAATTCTTTTGGTATTAAATTTTCTTTTATGGCGTCAGTATGAATGTGATAATTAACTTTAGATAATGTGCGTTGAAAACTCCAATTTAATTTTAAGCGATCATCTTCATCCTGTTTTAATCGCTGAAATTCTTTAATTAAATAAAATTTAAATTCCGCGCTTAACCAAGTTGCAAATTCAAAAGCAATATCTTTATGCGCAAAAGTTCCACCATACCTTCCTGTTTTTGATACTATTCCAATCGCATTTGTTGATTCTATCCATCGTTTAGGAGTTATTGAAAAACTATTCGAACCTGATAAATTTTTAATTCCATCGAATTCGATGGAATTAAAAATTGGATTATTAAATTGCTCCCAAAGCCCTATAAAATCTAAAGTACTTCTATTTCGAAGCCAGTTTTGTAATATATAATCACTCCTTTCAACATCTTTAAAACGTGCAATATCTGTTAAGCTAATAAAATCTTGATTATTTTGGTTATACAAAACAATCTCAATTCCATTTACAGTTATGCTTTTATTTTTAGACATTTATTAATTAAGTGCTTGTTTTAAATCTTCTAATAAATCTTCTACATCTTCTACACCAACACTTAATCGGAGTAAATTTTCTACAACACCTGCTTTATCTCTTTCTGCTTTTGGTATGGAGGCGTGCGTCATAGTAGCTGGATGATTTATCAGTGATTCAACACCACCTAATGATTCTGCTAAAGAGAATACCTTAAATGAAGAGGCGATTTTAAAAGTATCTTCAAGACTTGCTCCTTTAAGCACAATTGAAATCATACCACCAAAATCCTTCATTTGTTTTTTAGCAATTAAATGATTTGGATGGTCGGTAAATCCTGGCCAATATACTTTTTCAATTTTAGGATGTGTTTTTAAATACTCAGCAATTTTTCTACCATTTGAGCAATGGCGTTCCATGCGCAAGTGCAAGGTTTTAATGCCTCGCATCACTAAAAAACAATCCATTGGACCAGGATTTGCTCCACAACTATTTAAAATAAAATATAATTTATCAAATATGGCGTCATCATTTGTAATCAAGGCACCCATAACTACGTCGCTGTGGCCACCTAAATATTTTGTGGCAGAATGCATAACAATATCAGCACCTAACGCTAAAGGGTTTTGTAAATAAGGTGATGCAAATGTATTATCAATCACTAACGTTAAATTATTAGCTTTTGAGATTGCAGAACACGCTTCAATATCTACAATTTGCATCGTAGGATTTGTAGGCGTTTCAACCCAAATTAATTTGGTATTTGCATTGATGTAATTTTTAATATTATCTGCGTTCGTTAAATTAATGAAGTGAAATTTGATTCCATAATTTGCAAATATTTGAGTAAACATACGGTAAGAACCACCATATAAATCATCACCAGTTATGACTTCGTCGCCTGGCTTTAATGTTTTCATAACGGCGTCAGTAGCTCCCATTCCACTACTAAAACATAAGGCGTGTTTTCCATTTTCTAAGGCCGCAATATTGGTTTGTAAGGCCGTTCTTGTTGGATTTTTACCACGTGCATAACCATAACCTTTATTGGTTCCAGGCGATTCTTGAACGTATGTTGAAGTTTGAAAAATTGGTGTCATGATTGCACCAGTTGTTGGATCAGGTTCTGCACCAGCATGTATTGCTTTGGTTCCGAATTTATGTTTTGAAAAATCTGCCATAGTAATATTTTTTGCTACGAATTTAAACTTATTTATAATAATTATTAGGATAAACAATTAACATTATAAAGTTTAGAATCTAAATTCAATTTACTTTCTAAAAAATGAATATATTTATATCGTTGAAAAAATGTATTCTTATATTCGCTATTGTTGTAAATGCCCTAACTAATAATGTGTTGGCACAATCTGTAAAAGATTCAGCATTTCGTATTTTAATGGTTGGGGTTCATTTAAGTGGACAAATTCCGCAAAATGATTTAGCCAATCGATTCGGACCAAATTTGAGTGCAGGTGGTTCATTTACCTGGAAAACAAAACATAATGTGTTGTTTGGTGTAGAAGGAAGTTATGTTTTTGGACGGTCAGTTAAAGAAGATGTGATTTCGTCTATTAAAAATTCAGATGGTTTTGTGGTTGATAATGAAGGTTATCCAGCTGATTTGAGATTAACTCATCGTGGTTGGAATATATGTGCTCATGTTGGTTATCTTTTTAATAAACTAGGACCTAATCCAAATTCAGGATTGTTTTTTACAGTGGGTGGGGGTTACATGTTGCACAAAGTAAAAATGTATGATGCCAGTAAAAAAGTAGCAGCTGTGTCTGGTGATTTACAAAAAGGATACGACCATCTTACTGGTGGATTTGAGTTATCACAGTTTATCGGTTACAAATACTTTAGCAATAATCGCTTAGTTAATTTTTATGCTGGTTTTGAATTTTACGAAGGTTTCACTACCAGCCTAAGAGGCTTTAATTATAATACTGGATTACCTGACACGAAAAAAAGATTAGATGTGATTAATGGCTTTCGATTTGGATGGATTTTACCGTTATACAAACGAACAAAGGACTTTTATTATTTCTAATAAGTCATTAAATTTTTTCATCACTACCTTCAATAAACCTCACGCCATTTTCTTCTAACGTCACTTTACGTTGTCTGTATAAAATACCAATTGTTTTTTTGAAAGTCGATTTACTCATGTTGAATTTACGTTCAATGATATCTGGCGAAGTTTTATCAGTGTATGGCATAAAACCATCATTTGCTTTTAAAAATTCTAAGATGGTATCTGTTGAAGAAAGTACATGTTTAAATCCTATTTTTTGTAAACTTAAATCAATTAAATTTCCTTCTCTAATCGCTTTGATGTATCCTTTTAATTCATCACCAACCATCACATCTTGGAAAATTTCATTGTGATAAATTAGTCCTTTATGAATGCCGTTTATGATGCACGTAAATCCTAAAGGTGTTTCATCATAAATCAATAAATCAACTTCTTCAGCTTGTTCAACTTCTAAGGTTTCGTTACTGATAAATTTATTGACTTTGCTTGAAGCTACAATTCTATCTGAAGCTTCATCGACATAAACAAATACAACATAATTTCTTCCCACTTCCATTTTTCTTTTTTGTTCTTTAAAGGGAACAAATAAATCTTTCTCTAAACCCCAATCTAAAAATGCACCGTATTGATTCGTATCACTTACGTTTAAAAAAGCAAAATGATTAATTTCAACATATGGCTTTAAACGTGTAGCAATAATTCTATCATTTGAATCTTTATAAATAAACACTTCAATCTCTTCACCAACATTAAAGCCAGGTTCAATAAATTTTTTTGGCAATAACACCACTTCTGAATCATCTTCCCCTAAGAATAAGCCCACTGGCGTATCTCTAATTATTTTTAAAATATTTGTTTGTCCTAGTCTAATCATAGTTTTTTTATTATTTGAAATTTTGCATATCAAATAGTTTCTTGTAGATGCCCTGTTTTAAAATAAGTTCTTCATGCGAACCTTTTTCTACAATTTCGCCTTTGTCTAATACAATGATTTCATCTGCATTGATGATGGTGCTTAATCGATGAGCAATCACAATACTTGTTCTGTTTTCCATTAATTTTGTTAAAGCATCTTGAACCAATCTTTCACTTTCAGTATCAAGCGCACTGGTAGCCTCGTCTAAAATTAATATAGGTGGATTTTTTAAAATAGCTCTAGCAATGCTTATTCGTTGACGTTGCCCTCCACTTAATTTTCCGCCTCTATCGCCAATGTTGGTTTGGTAACCGTCGGCTTGCTCCATAATAAATTGATGGGCGTTGGCAATTTTGGCAGCTTCAATAATTTGTTCTTGAGTGGTGTTTTTTAATCCAAATGAAATATTATTTTCAATGGTATCATTAAATAAAATACTTTCTTGAGTCACCACACCAATTTGATTTCTTAAACTTTCTATGTCGATTGATTTTATATTGATGCCATCAATTTTTATCTCACCCAAATCAGTATCATAAAAACGTGGAATCATATCAGCTAAAGTTGTTTTTCCACTTCCACTTTGTCCAACTAAGGCAATTGTTTTACCACATTTTACATTTAAACTAATGTTTTTTAATACGAACCCTTCGTCTCCTTTTTTATAACTGAATGATACATTGTTGAATTCTATTTGTTCTTTAAATACTGAAATTGGTTGTGCGTGTTTTTCGTTTTTAATTTGAATTTCCGTATCAATAATTTCGAAAATACGATCACCTGATGCTAATCCTTTTTGAATATTGGCAATTGCCACCGTTATATTTTTTGCTGGCCCTAATATCATTGCAAAAACAACCAAGTAAGTTAAAAATTGTGAACCACTTAATTCCCCCGTATTATTTAAAACTAAACTTCCACCGTATATAATTAAGCCAACAACTGCTGAGACGCCTAATACTTCAGAGACAGGAGAAGATAATTCTCTTTTATTGATGATTGAACGCGATAAGTTTTTGTATTTTTCATTTTCTCTATCAAACTTTTTAGAAAAGAAAGGAATATTATTAAATGCTTTGATCACACGAATGTTAGAAATAGTTTCTTCTACTAAGCTCAATAAATCGCCTTGAAGAAACATCAATTGTCCCATTTTTTTTCGTAATGATTTTGTGATTAAAGCAATGACAACACCTACTATTGGAAAATAGATAATTGAAAATAAAGTTAGTTTGGCTGAAATAGAAAATAATAAAATAAAATAAGAAATAATTACAAATGGTTCTCTAAAAACCACTTGAATACTTCCAACAATGGAGTTTTCAATTTCATGAACATCTGTTGAAATAATAGATAATAAATTGCCTTTTTTAGAACTGGTAAAAAAGCCCATGTCTAAACGGATTATTTTTTCGTAAAGTGCTTCTTTTAAATTGTAAACTAATTTCGTTCTTACTTTCGTTAAAACGTATTGTGATAAATATTTAAAAACATTAGATAAGAAAACACAAATACCAATAACAATACACATTACGAGTAATGCTTTTTGTTTGTCTTGTCCACCAAATTGATAAGTAAAGTAATCTAATAATTGTTTAAAATAATTCGATGATAAACTAAATGACGGTAATTCATTAACCACCTTTATGGTGTTTTCTGGGTTAAATAAATAATCGAGTAAAGGAATTAAAATACCAAAATTGAGA
>JBIISW010000140.1:0-6145 GCA_044340865.1 Bacteroidia bacterium
TGAATGGCGTTACCAAAGATATAGATATTGGTGTTAATTACCGTCCTGGCGATGCGCTGAGTAGCGAAGAATTAGATTTAGCCTTATCCAAACAATTATTTAATAACCGATTAACGATTGACGGAAATTTAGGCGTGAATAACAATTCAACAAATACCAAAACTACCAACAATAGTAATTTAATTGGCGATGTTACTGTTGAATTAAAATTAACCGAATCGGGTAAATATCGCGTGAAAGGATTTAATAGAAGCAATGATAATACGCAAGTATTAAACAGTGGTGGGCCGTTTACACAAGGTGTTGGTATATTTTACCGTGAAGAGTTTGAAAGCCTAAACGAGCTCTATCGACGCTATTTAGGGAAAGTAAAAAAGAAATAGCGGTACGTTGATTGTATTATTTTTTGTGAGCTAATTGGTAACCCACAAAAGCCATTGGTAAATAAGCACCTACTAAATCTACAAGGGTAAACCACAATGGTGATGGCAACATCATGATGTTAGCAATACCGCCTGCTAAAAACAAAAAACCAATACTCATCGCAAATTTCAACTTGTGAGTGGCTGCAATTTTTGCTGCTACAAATGCCCCGCCTAATGTACCTAAAGCGTGTGCTAAAAATGGAAATAAAAAATGTTTGGGTTCAAATAAATGGATTGTTGCGGTTAGTCCTTCGAGTGTTGTAACGTCCGCACCGTTAGGGGCAGAAATAATTGAGCCACTTACAGTAATTAGACTCATATTGATGATACTTCCTAAAATAAAGCCAGCTGTAACAGCTATGATGTTTTTAACAATTGGATTCATATTTGTTTTTTTTAGTTTACTAACGGTTTAGCGTATGGTGTTTTAAAATTATTTTTTTGGATGAGATCCCATGTAAAAAATTAAATGGCCTCCACTTACAATATCATTGTAAGTAATGTTTAGCGAATTTAGAACTTTTCCATTTAGTGTTATTTTTTGCACGTATACATGTTTTGCGTGTTGATTAACAACGTCAATTTTAAATGTTTTACCATTTTCTAAATTCAATTCAGCTTTGTTAATTAAAGGTGAGCCAATCGCATAGTCATTAGATCCAGGTGATACAGGATAAAAGCCTATTGAGGAAAATATATACCAGGCACTCATCTGACCGCAGTCATCGTTCCCTCCGAGTCCATCAGGTTTTGGTTTATATTGCATGTTGGCAATTTTTCTAACTTGATATTGTGTTTTCCAAGGTTCATTCGTCCAATTATAAAGATAAGCAACATGATGCGCTGGTTCATTTCCGTGCACATATCCTCCAATTATTCCTTCGCGCGTGATGTCTTCGGTTTCGGCAAAAAATGAATCAGGTAAATGCATCGAAAATAATGTATCTAATCGTAAAGCAAATTTCTGTTTTCCACCCATCCTTTCAACAAGAGCAGTAGGATTGTGAGGTACAAAAAAACTATAGTTCCAGCTGTTGCCTTCTATAAATCCTTGGTTACTCGTCGATAATGGATCAAACGCAGATTTAAATAAACCATTGGATAATTTTGGTTGCATAAATCCAGTTATCGGGTTATAATTATTTTGCCAATTTGACGATCGTTTGATAAACGTATCATAGACATCTGTTTTATTTAATTTCTTTGCTATTTGAGCAATACACCAATCATCATACGCGTACTCTAAGGTATTTGAAACAGAAATGCCACTTTTTTCTGAAGGTATAAAACCTAAATTCATATACTCACCAATACCTTCATAGGTTTTGTGGTTAGCTGTCTTAATGCATGCTTCCAGCGCTTCATGTTCATCGCCCTTATATACATTTTTTAATATAGCATCTGCTATAACGGATACACTATGATAACCACTCATGCACCAATTATCATTGGCGTGATGTGACCAAATAGGTAGCATTTGTAATGTACTTTGATTGTAATGAGCCATCATTGATTTTATCATGTCGCTATTACGAGTTGGTTGAATTAAATTAAATAAGGGATGTAAGGAACGATAAGTATCCCACAATGAAAATGTACTGTAATTAATAAATCCATCTGCTTTGTGTGTGTTTTGATCTAATCCTTTGTATTCATGATTGACATCTACATATTCAGTTGGATTTATGAATGTGTGATATAATGCGGTGTAAAAATTTGTTTTTATTTCATCAGACGCCTCAATTTTAATTTTACTTAATTCTGTATTCCATTGTTGTTGAGCATTATTTTTCACTGTTTCAAAATCCCAATGTGATATTTCAGCTTGCATATTTTCTAAGGCATTGGCTTGGCTTACAGAGGATAGAGCAAATTTTATTTTTATTTTTTCACCTTCTTCAGTATCAAAATCAAAATACATTCTAATTTTTTTTCCTGCTATTTCTGGGAAATTTTTTGATTGATCAAATTTGCCCCAAAACCCTCTATAAGCTGTTTTATCATCTTCGTTTTGTTGTCCATAATTTTTAAATCCTTTCGAAAATGACATCGCAAAATAAACGGTTCTGGTTCTTGCCCATCCACTTGTTTGTCTGTAACCAGTCACTAAACTATCATTGATAACGCGTATAAAAGTCCAGACATTTTTTTTGTCATAATTGTAAATACCCGATGTTAAATCAAAAATGATATGACTTTCATTTGATTTTGAAAATGTATATTGATGCATACCTACTCGTGAAGTGCTTGTCATTTCAGCAAGAATTTGATGGTCATCTAATTTTACTTTATAATAACCTGCTTCACTTATTTCATTGGTATGCGAAAAGGCAGAACGATAACCGCTTTTAGAATCAGATGCGATGCCTGGATGTAATTGTAGTTTACCTTGAGTGGGCATAATCAAAAAATCACCAAGATCCGAATGTCCTGTTCCGCTTAAATGTGTGTGACTAAAACCAACAATTGTTTTGTCTTCGTATTTATAACCTGCACAGTATCTATAAACATCGCCATTGTATTTTCCATTTAGTTCATACGAAACGGTATCTGTTTCTGGACTTAACTGCACCGCGCCAAAAGGAACCGTTGCGCCAGGGTAGGTGTGACCCATTTTTTCTGTTCCAATAATTGGCTTTACATAGTTAACGAAATTGGTTTGGGCAGATGCAATAGAAATCTGAATTGATAATAAAATAAACCAGTGTTTTTTCATGTTTCTATCTATGAGTTTTACAGAGTTGTTCTTAATTTAAAAATAATAAAAAGTTTCAGAAATCAGTTCTGATTAATTTATTTTTTAAGTTGAAAGTAATGGGTGATTTAACCTGAACGAATTAAGATAGCTCAGTCTGTATTTTTAGTTTGTTGTATTTTTTGTTTGCGTAAATTATGTAGGCTGTCCCAATAAGTGTTGGCGTTATCCACACCACGATAGTGCCGATGTGAAGACCTGCAACTAAAAACGCCGTGATGGATGCAATTAAGGCTCCTACCATGCGACCAATGTGATTCATCAATCCAGCATTTTTCTTTTTTGTAAAGCGTTTAAATGTTTGAAAATCTTTGAGAGTTAAAAATACGCCAAAGCCACCAAAGAAAATATACAGGATGCTATTTTCAAAATGGTATTGCCTGCCAAGTAAACCAAGCATGAGCATGAATAAGGAAATTAAAAACATGCTACCCGATATGGCTTGATCTTTCCAATCTGCTTTGCGTTTTATTTTATGATGTAAGGTTAAGGCTCTATTGCCAGCTAAAACTAAGTAGATGGTAAATAAACCAATCAAGAATAAAAATACATTGTGGTGTTGTGGCATATTGCTAATCACTAAAGCTATAACCGAACTAGTTAACATAGCATAGGAGAAAACCTTTCCAGCGCGCTTGTGATTAGTAGCTCCTTTTTTGACCGACACACTGATGATGCCGCTGATTAAACCAACTCCTCCAAAAAAAGCATGGATGTATATGAGCAAGGTAATGATAAATTCCATGGTTATTTTAATAGGCAAATTTGTGTTTATTAAATGTAAGCTTATTTGTAGTACTTTCCTATTTCATGAGAAGTTTAACAGTAAGTTAACGTTCTGAATGAATACTAATTCCTAACAAATTATGAGCCACAACCTTGTGTTAAGCCTCTTTACTTTTAATAAAACTTCCTCTCGTTTTATTGCCCTCCATAAGCACAATGTCGGAATGTAAAAACTTAGCGGCTTCTGCCGAATCGTTTACTTTGGAAGCCGTGCGTTCTAACATTTTTGTTTCAAAGGGTGTTAAAACAGTTTTTCGGATATCTTCTTTTTTCCAAGCCGATAAAGGCCTACAGACTTTTGAAATAGTACGTGCTAATACAAGCGCATCTAATAACGCTTGATTAGCTCCCTGGCCTTTAAATGGACTCATAGGATGAGCGGCATCGCCAATTAAAGTGATTGGACCCCACGTTTCTGTGAGGTGTGATTGTAATAATGCTCGATCGTAAGCAGGATAGCCAGTTACATCGCTTGCAAGGGTAGCTGATACAATCTGCGGAACAGGGTTGTGCCATGGCGTTCGTCGGCAAGCTTCTTCTTTCAATGCTTCGGGGCCTTGTGCACTGAGTGTTTTAGCATCTTGTTCGGAGATTGGAAAACTCAATTGCCACATCACTTTATCTGAAGAATAAGGCATCACATAAATGCGATCAATGCCATTGGCTGTTTGAAACACAGTAGCCGAATCGAGTAATTCTTGATGAGCATCTTGTAGTGCTGCTAAAGGACAAATACCTAATATCACCATGCAACCCAAATACCGTAATGGACTGGCTTCTTCTCCAATTAATAATTTTCGTACAGAACTGCGAATGCCATCGGCACCAACCAACACATCGGCTTTGCTTGTTTTAATTTCTCCATTCACGTTGAATTGTAATTCAACTTGGTTATCATCACCAGTTTTAAAATCGATGAGTTGATGTCCCCATTGCACGGCTTGATGTCCGCCCAATTGCTCCAACAATTCTGAGCGTAGTGATTGCCTTGAGATATGAATGTTTGTTCGTTTGGGTGCGCTGCGAGTGCCCGTGTGTTGCCACTTTCGCATGCCCCATTCACCCATTATTTTTCCTTCGGTGTTGTGCACCACGTGCCTGGTTGAAATGATGGATTCTTTTAAATCCACAATGCCAAAGGCTTCAATGGCTTTGCTGGCTTGTTGTAAGGTAAGGCCGTAACCTTGCGAGCGTGCATTGAAACTGTTATCACGCTCATAAATGGTAAACGGAATGCCACGGTGCAAACAAGCCACTGCTAATGCCACACCGCCAATGCCACCACCAATGATGGCAACGTGTGGGTACTGTTTGGTATCTGGTGCTGGATGATTTGCAGCACGAACAATGCCTAATCGATTACAAGTGGGGCAAGTGTAAGGGTGACCTTTAGGGCGAATAGGAGCGGGGCCTGTGCCATCCGTTTGTGCAAATGCATCGCAAGCCAATTGGTATTGGATGCGTGCTCTGTTGCCGAGCTTATGGCGTTTTTTGCCACTTCCCCAACACTCTTGGCACATGGCCCAATGGCTATGTTCTCTATCTGCCTGTTTCAATTTGCTTGTTTATCAACGTCTTTTCAGATGGCAAAGGTAAAACAATAAGTTTGTTTTTGATTTTTTTATTATCATGCTACCTATTTATTTTCAGTTAAATAAATGACGTGTTTTACTAGGAAATCATTCACAGAGGATTCACTTTATAAATCAATATTGTGCGGGTTTATTCCTCATTATGAAAGGCATTCAATTTTTCTTTTAATGTGTTCCAAGTGTCGTTTGATAAAATTGATTTAAATTGTTTCAATTTACCTTTACTTTGTTCAATAATATAGTTAGCTCTTTCTTTTGATTCAGGATGTGTGCTAACCCAAGTTATGTAGCTTTCTATGTTAGAATCATTTTCTGATATTTTATACAAAAAGTTCGCAAAGTTATTTGGATTTATATTTGCGTTTATTAAATAATCTACGGCTTTAATATCGGCTTCTTTTTCTAAACTTCGGTCAAAGGCCGATGACGATAATGTTTTTAGTGTTTTTTTAATAACTTCCGTTCCTCCGTTACCTGTTGTTATTGATATTAAAACGGAGAGTCCAATTTCTTTTGTTAGTTTTTTCATCACATGATTGAGTTCAATGTGCGCTATTTCGTGACATATAACTCCAGCTAATTCATCT
>JBIISW010000141.1:0-6134 GCA_044340865.1 Bacteroidia bacterium
GAAAAGCAACTAAAATTAGACGCGGAAATAGAAGTACTTGGTTCTCTTTTCAAAATCAAAAAAGCAGACACTAAAATTAATTCCACCTTATTAAACAGTTCTGGTTCATTTGAAATAAAAGATAGTTTATTAGCACTTGATATTCAATTTACAGGAAAAAACTTAGACATCTCTTCTACTCTATCCTTATTGCCAGAAAGCTTCCAAACTAAATTTAATGATTATGAAAGTGATGGAGAATTTTACGCAACTGGTGAATGCCATTACAAAGCAGGGAAATCGTTTTCATTACATTCAAAATTTGGAATCAAACAAGCCACTATTAATTATAAACCTCAAAACACCTCATTAAGTCAAGTTAATCTAGAAGGTACGATTTTGATTGATGACCACAATAGTGCGTTAACTTTAAATAACATAAGAGCCAATTTAAATACAAACACATTTAAAGGTCATTTAGAATTAAATAACTTCAATGATCCTTATATCAAATTAAACATTGATGCGAATACGAATTTAGAAGAATTAAACACCTTTTATCCTATTGACACATTGCAACAATTAACTGGAAATATTCTCTTAATGGCAGATATAGAAGGCAAATTGAGCGAATTAAAATCAAACTCATTCAGTCCAACTGTTCTAGCAAATGGTCATGCTACATTAAAAAATATTAAGGCCAAATTTAAACAATCTGAAAAAGAAATTAATATTCCTGAAGGTGAAGTTAAATTAATGAATAGACATTTAGAAGTTTCTAATTTAAAATTAATCAAAGGGAATTCAGATGTTGTTATTGTTGGAGATATTCCTAATTTCTTAGAATATGTTTTTGATTCTAAAACTAACTTAATCATTAACTCAACTGTAACAAGTGAAAGAATTGAATTAGAAGATTTTTTATTTAAAAGTAATGACGATTCGAAAGAATCATTGGTATTTATTCCACCAAATTTAGAATTAAACTTGGTGATTGTTATAAAAAAATTAGCTTTCCAAAAATTTAAAGCGTCGCAATTAAGTGGTAAATTATTTCTAAAAAATCAAAAGATTGCCCTCAATGACGTAACCTTTTTAGCAATGGATGGAAACGTTTCTATTAATGCATTTGCGGATGCTAGCGGAGAAAACGATATCAAGATTTCGGGTGATTGTAATTTATCTAAACTAAACATCAAAGATATGTTCACTGAGCTCAATAACTTCGGACAAGCAACCATACAAGACCAACACTTGAAAGGATTTGTGACAGCTAACATTGATTTTACAGGAAATTGGGATAAAGCACTTCATGTAGATTTAAATAGCATAACTGCAAATAGTAATTTAATCATTGAACAAGGCGAATTGATTGGTTTTAAACCACTAGAAAGTTTAGCTAAATACATCGATTTAAAAGAATTAAAACACATTAAATTTTCTGCTTTACAAAGTAATTTGTCAATTAAAAACAGAACCATTACACTCCCAAAAACATCAATTAAATCCACCGCCATTAATTTAGATTTATGGGGAAGTCACACCTTTGACAACCAAATTGATTATCACATCCAATTACTCATTAGCGAATTGTTAGCGAAAAAACAAAAAGCCAACAAACCATTTGATGAAGAATTATCACTTGTTGAAAACGATCCTGACAACCGAAGAAGTGTGTTCTTATTAATGAAAGGGAATATTGATAACCCGACTATTACTTACGACAAAAGCGGTGCAAAACAAAAAATTAAAGAAGATCTAAAAGCCGAAAAGCAAACCATAAAAAACATATTGAAAGAAGAATTTGGGTTATTTAAAAAAGATACACTTACAAGTCGTAAACAAAGTAATTTAAAATCTGATCAGAAATTTCAATTGCAAGTTGGGGATGGCGAAACGAAAAAAGGAAAAACATTACAACCTAAAAAGAAAGAAACCGATGATGATGATTTTTAAAAACAAATTTTTAAAAGGCATAAAAAAAGCGAGAATTAAATTCTCGCTTTTTTTATGCTTTTTATTTTTTTATTTCCCTGCAGGGCTTTTAAAAAAATCGATTTGCTTTTTATTGTTTGGATCTAACTCCTTGATAATAGTAAAATATTCTTTTGCTTTTACATTATCCTTTAATGTCAAAGCATTGTACCCTAAATATTCACACGCTTCAATAACGTTAGCTTTGTTACTTGCTGTTGTTCGTTCCTCTGGTTTAACCAATGTCATTGCAGCTTCATAATGCGGTTTAGCTAACCACTTTTCGTTTTTTAAATCTTGTTGTGTATTTGCTTTTGCTCTCCAAAAATAAGATGTAGCAAAAGTTGGACTTAACTGACATAATCTCGAAAAACACGTATCAGCTTTTACAAAATCTTTAGGTCCAAAATAATAAGAACGACCTAAATCAAAATAATCAGCACCGGTTAAGTTTTTAGGATTTCCATCCATCAATCTTTCATAGGTTTCAATTGCTTTGAAATACTTCTTAGCTTTCATATTTGCTTTTGCAATTTCTCTAATGATATCAGATGATTTTGCAGGATCTAATGCAATCGCTTTTTCCATTTCAAGCACACCTAAGCTATCTTTTCCTGTTTTTGCTAATAATATGCCTTTGTATTTGTAATCGGTTGCTACGTATTTAAAATTAGGTATCGCTGCTGTTTTTTCAAAAAACGTATTGATTGATACTAATCCCTTATTAAAAGCTTCTTTATCTAAGGTGTTACCAATTTCTGCATAAGAATAACCTAACATGCGATCTAAATAAAATTTGGTGTTACCTGCTTTTTGTAAATTTTCTAATTCAGCAATGGCCTCATTATATTGTTTGTTACTAAATAAGAATGAAGCATAGCGTTCACGAGCATCCAAACTGTTATTTAATTCTAAATACTTTTTATAGCTTTCAACAGCATTTGCTTTTTGTCCAGCCTTATAATACAACTCTGCTTTTTCGCGGTAAGCTGGCGCGTAAGTAGGATCCGTTGCTTGTGCTTTTTTGTAAAGATCTAAAGCCAATTGATAATTTTGTCCACGTTGGTATAATCTCCCTGAGCGTAAATCTCCTTTTGGAGATGCGGGATTTAATTCAGTTGCTTTGTTATAATTTTTAATAGCTGGTCCGCCATCAGTTGGATTTTTTTCCAACATCGCATCACCCATCAACAAATAACTTTCTTGATTTTTAGGTTCAATTTTTATAGCAGCATTCAATAAATTAATGGCTTCATCTAAACTTTTTTGTTCAGCATTAATATATATTTCAGCTGTTTTACGCATCACTTCTGCGTTTTTTGCACCAAGTGTTGAGGCTTTAAACAACTGCGTTTTCGCTTCAGTTTGCAATCCTTTATACCAAAGGATTTTCGCTAATCCAACATAGTTTAATGGATAGGTTGCATTTAATTCGGCGCCTTTAACATAATATAGATTTGCAGAATCTAAATCTCCTTTTCTGAAATAATTTTCTCCAAAATAAAAATAATTATCTCCTTTGGTAGGCTCTTTTGCAATAAGTGCTCTGTAATCACTTGCTGCTGATTCAAATCGTTCGTTGTCCGTTTTAACCACAGCCTCTTTTAAGGTTTGTGCATTAACACATTGTGTGATAATGATACTGGTTGTTAAAAACACTGCTTTTTTCATATCTCAATTTATTGATGTTTAATGTTTTGTAATTCTATTCTGTAAATTAAAAATTATCTTCCTTTTTCGACGCCAAATATAGGTATTTTAGAAAGATCTGTGTTCAACTTAAAACCTATTTCATGTTATTTTTTCAATAAATCTATGATGTGTAGAAATTTTTAATTTTACATAAATTTACTACTAATTAAAACAAATTCCATTTACAATTTGATGATTATAGCTTATTTATTAATTGATTTAACATTATTTTACATTGCAAAAAAAAGCGAATCAAATTAGATTCGCTTTTAAAGTGCATTTAAAAATGGAATTAAAATTTATAATTTAAACCGACACCAAGCACTTGCTTAAATTGCACATCTGGGCCAACAGTTCCTTTTTGGTCACCTACATTTCTTAACACTTTAATATCATCATCATAAATTAATTGTGTAGAAATCGTTGCTGAAATAAACTTATTTACTTTTAAGGTTGTCAGTGTTGTCCAGTTTACATCCACGTTTTGTGGGTTATGCAAATAATTAGAAAATAATTCTACAACTGTTTGGAAGGTAATATTTTCCATTACTTTTGTTTTGTATTCCATTTTGAAATACCCCCCGAATTCTTCTCTGTGATTTTTGAATTGCTGTGTGATAGTGCCGCCATTATAGGGGTCTCTAATTTCTTTTTGAACACCAAATGCTCCAATGCGAGCTAAACTATCGTCGTTTACGATGGTAAATTTACCTGTTAAAGGAGAAATGAAAACAGTGAAACGATCGTTTGGCTTATAATCAAAACCCATGGCGATTAAGCCATAAGCAGGCGCCATTAATTTTGAAATGTAAATGGAATCATTTGGGTAATTATAGCCGTTAGCGAATTGTGTTCTAAAATCTGCTAAAGCGGAATAATACCAACTTTTATAAGCATGACGGCCATATTTAGATGTAATTTGGATTTTATCGTCATTTTTCCACCAATTTTTATTATTGCCTTGCTTAATAACTCCATAACCTAATTCTAATGAATTATCCCAAGTAGACTTTTTATTTCTAAAATTGGCAAAGACGTTTACTAATCCACCTAATGAAATTGAATTATTTCCGCCCGCTGCCCAGTTGCTTAAAGACACCTGCTGCCCATTTAAGGCTACTATTCCACCAAGTTTCCATGATTTTACCGTATCAGGTTTCATGGTTTTTAATTTGTCAGCTTCCACTTGCAATTTTGCAGCATCTTCTTTAGTAACCTCTTGAGCAATAGAAGTAATCGCCAAAAAAAACAGAGAAATAAATAGTGATTTTTTTTTCATAATATAATAAAATTAAAGATTTGTAAATCTACTAAAACAATTTTTATACCAAAACATCGATAATTAACTAATTGTTAATTTTAATTTCAACAGTGAGATAGAACTAATACTTTAATTAGCTTGTATTTTATACCATTTAGTGGTATTAGCTGGAGAAACCGTAGTTAGAACTTGAACGGCTTTAGCTTTTTGATCAGGCAATCCTTTAGAGAAAATATTGACGATTTCATCTGCTTTCGCATTAAAAAATAATTCCATAATGAAACTAGCGGGTCTGTTTTTATAAACTTCAAGAAGCGCCTCTAAAGATTTTAATATTTCTGCTCTACCCTCATCTGGCTTATCAAACATAACATCTAAGCCAATTCTATGGAATTTATACATACATTCTCTTATTGGAAGAAATACAGGTTGTAAAGCATTTTCGGGTATCCAATACCTGTTTTTATCTGTTTCTTGAGACTTCCAACCAACCTCTCCTGAACTTTGAGCGTTGGCAACAACAAGTTGTGCTTTTTGAAAATACTCTGTTCCTCCCAAATTAGCAAACGTATCATAATCATTAGCTAAAATAATAAAAGCATAAAATGAAAGCACTGATGTTAAATTCGTTGAATAGGTATTTAAATTAAATTCGAGCTGTTGGAATTGTTGGTATTTAAATGTGAAATTTTCATCTATATAATTAACCGCTGGCGAAAAATAAGAACTTTTAAAAACAGGGCGTCTACTTTGAACTTGAATGGTAGCTTTATATTCATCCGTTTCTAACTTTTTTGTAATATTGATTAAAATAGAACAATCAATTCTTTCAGCGGTCGTATAATTGTCTTTTGTCCACTTCGTATTATTCATGAACTCAAAAATCGATTTTTGCAATTGCTCAAAAATCTGCTTTTCGGTGGTTCCTTGTATTTGAGGAGACGCAACCGTTACCTGGCAGTTTAATTCTTGTGCCACTACATTTGAAGCACAAAAAAACAACGCTATGACTACATACTTAAACATGTTTATGGACTATTTGAATGACATAATTTACAATATCTGAAGCAACTTCTTGCTTGGTCTTTAACTCAAAATTAGTTAAATTATTGTGTTTGTCTATGATGGTTATTTTGTTGGTATCGAACCCAAAACCAGCACCTTCGTCAGCTGTTGAATTGGCAACAATAAAATCTAAATTTTTCTTCTTAATTTTTTCTTTTGCGTA
>JBIISW010000142.1:0-6130 GCA_044340865.1 Bacteroidia bacterium
ACTAATTTAGCTACTGGTATTTATTTTATAAAAGCTGATAAACAATATGTTAAATTAATTATTACTAACTAACAATAATTTAGTTTGTATTATTAACGTTCTGTTCTAAAACAACAGAGATTAAACATATACGGATTAAAAATTATATCATCATCATTTAAAACAAGATTATAAAAATGAACAATAAAAATACAGAAGAGTTTCCAATCGAAGTTTGCAAAGAGGTTAAGAATTATGTTTACAGATTAATTGACCCAAGAAATGGAGAAACATTTTATGTTGGAAGAGGTAAAAATAACAGAGTTTTTGAACACATAAAGTGTGCTTTAAAGGATAAAGATCAAGATGAGATAGATTTAAAATTTCAAAAGATCAGAGAAATTGAGAAAGCAGGACTATGTGTAATTCATGTAATACATCGCCATGGTTTAGACGAAGAAATGGTAAAGCATATTGAGGCTTCTTTAATTGACGCTTATCCAGGAACAACTAATATTTCAGGCGGCTATGGAAGTAATGATTTTGGGCCAATGAATTCTATTGAAATTATAAACAGATATAAAGCTCAAGAAGTTGAATTTAAAAATAGGGTGCTTATGATTACAATAAATACAAGTATAATTGATAAAAGCATATACGATGCAACAAGATTTGCTTGGCGTTTGGATGTAAAGAGAGCAAAAAGAGCTGAGTACATTTTAGCAGTTGAAAAGGGAATAGTTGTTGGAGTGTTTGTAGCAAAATCATGGCACAAAGCTGATAAGGATAATTTTCCAGAATTCACTACCGATAATTCAAAAAGATTTGGATTTATAGGTGAGCAAGCAAGTGAGGCGATACAAGAATTTTACATTAGAAAAAAGATACCAAAGAAATTTAGAGAACAAGGAGCATCTAATCCTATAAAATATAACTTTAAATAAGATTCATCGCACAATAGAGCTTTCAGTCCTTTTACGCCCTTGTTGGTGTTATCACCAACAATTTAAATTTGCATTATATCCTGTTTGAATATTTCAAACATTAAACTCAAATCAGTATTTAAAAATAGTTGCTGCTAAAAACTCCATCAAAGGCAGCAAAATAAAAGGTTTATATTATATTTTTCATATTTTATAAAGCTAACGTACATGTTAAAAAATGCACTCTAACAAAAATGTAATCTGCTTTTTATTATATTTGATTTTTACGTCAATCATAAGAAACGCTTAATGAAAACAGAAATGATTTGCTCAATAGTGCTTATCCATATTTAATGTAAGACTTTATGAAAAATTATATTTACGAAGATAATTTACAATCCAAAAGACTAATTACTAGAAAATTAGTTGAAACTGATATTATAATATGGGAAGAATTTTTTGAGGATAATGAAGCTGTTGAATTTCTTTATTTATCTTCATTGGGATTAAACTCCAATTTAGACTATTCAACACATATGATTAAAAAACAGCTGGAACGTTACAAAGAAAACAGATTTGGACACCAAGCACTTATTGATAAAAATACGAATGAGTTTATTGGAATTTGTGGACTATTGACTCAAGAAGTTGATGGGGAAGAAGAAATTGAAGTTGGATATCACATTTTAAAAAAATATTGGGGACAAGGATATGCCACAGAAGCTGCGAAATTATTTATCGATTATGCTTTTAAAAATGAATTAACAACTTCGATTGTTTCGTTAATAGATGTAGAAAATATTAAATCGCAAAAAGTAGCAAAAAAAAACGGTCTAGCTATTCATAAGAAAATAAAATGGTTAGATAATGAGGATGTCTTTATATACAGAATAATCAAGGGCAATTAGAAATAAAAGCTATGCGTAACATACGATTTAGCCTTTCTTGTTATTATCACCAACAAGTTAACAAAAAGAAGCACAAACATTTCGAGCAACTCTTGTAATTTCTGAAAATGAAAACAACGTAACCGAAAGTAAACCTTATACATTTGATTGAATCCATAATGAATACAAAAGATGTTTTTGAAATCACTGTTTGTACAGTACAAATGCAGGCTCCAATTTTGAGGACTGGCAGTACAACGAAAAGACAATCGAAAAATAAAGAAGAACAAGTTGAAAGTCTTATTTCCTTGGAAGCATATTTACGCAGAATGGCTTACAAAAATACAACAATAAAAACTGATGAGTCATTCTTTGATGACTCAGATATGAAATCAGAATATTATTTAGTTGTTGTTTACCACAAAACATCTAACACACCTCTTCTCTCAGCTCGCCATTATTTTGATAAGTCTGTTATTGCAAAATATCTAAAAGGCGACAATGGCTTAGAAGGCGAACTCTCATATCATGGTGAAAAATTCAATCTTGACAGCTACCCAAATGGAAAAGTGTTTTTAGCCGATAGGCTTTCAGGTAATATTACTAGTTCCGTCTATCGTAAATATCGAAATACTATTTTCTCGCTCTATTATTCCGAAATTGTAAACAATAATAAAAATTGTATGCTTCTTTTAATGGTGCGAAAAGAAACACAAGACAAACAACTTTCTAAATATATAAATTTGGGCTTTAGTATAATTGGTTCTACATTACACAAGGGAAGGGAACACAGTATAATTTTACGCGACTTAAAACATGTTTAATCTAACAAAAATAAAAGCATTTTTTAAATTGGTTCGTTGGTTTCACGAAGTAGTTGTCGTTTTGCCATTTTTAGGTCTTTATTTTATTATTGACTATTATTCTCGACAAAGTAATGCTGGGTGTTCCTTATCTGGCTTTAATGTCGCTCTCCTTTGTTTCTGCGTTCAAACGCTAATCGCAGCAGGGTGTGTATTAAATGATATAGTCGATAGGAATATTGATAAAATCAACAAACCAAAAACTCATATTGTTGATAATACAATTTCTTTAAAAAACTCAAAGATTATTTTTGCTTTACTCACGTTAATCATAATAGCTCTTTCGATTTATATAAGCATTTATATGTTTTACGAATGGGCATATATAAGTTTATCAGTTTATGGACTTTCGCTGCTTTATGACTTTTACTTAAAAAGATCTCCCTTAATGGGAAATATGCTTATGGCTTTGCTTACATCCTTTATTCCTCTTGTGCTTTTCTTTTTTGCAAATGATTGTATAGAAACATTGAATAATGAAAGAATCACGGTTTTAATATATTTATATGCGGCCTTGCCCTTCTTAATAATTATTCCAAGAGAATTAAGCCTTGACATTTCGGATATGGAAGGTGACAAAGCTGATGGTTGTAAAACTTTGCCTATAGTAATTGGAGTAAAAAAATCTAAACTGATTGTGGTCGCTTTTTTGCTACTAATAATTATCTTGTCTATTCCCATTTCATTCAAATATGAATATTTGATTTTTAGTATGGTCGTTGTCGACATTTTGTTATTGGCTTACATTTATAAACTTCGGACAACCAAAACAAGAATACAATATATTAAAATTGGAAGGTTTCTTTGGTTCATTATGATTCTTGGACTTGTAGCTTTCACAGCTTCGACAATCTTATTGTAATCTATGCAGCATGTAAGTTGTTTTTTTATCTACAGGTTATAACCCAACTTAAATCCCATTTGAGCATTCGGCTTGTGCATTTCCGCCCTTGTTGATGCTGTCGCCAAAAAGTTTAAATTATTAATTATTCTTTTCCGCCCTTGTTGGTGTTATCACCAACAAGTTAAAGTTGCATTATATTCTGTTTGAATATTACAAACATTAAACTCAAATCAGTATTTAAAAATAGTTGCTGGTGAAAACACAAGCAATAGCAGAATAAAGTAATTCCATAATTAACTGGATTTTGTATATTTACATACAGTCTTTTTAAATGGAGAATAACGAATTGCAGATATTATCGATTGCTTTACTTGAAGATTTTAAAAAAAATGTTCAAAGTAATTTAGCTGAATTGTTTGAAGCATTAACAGATGCAGACATGTCAACGGAATCGTTTAGTTTTTATACTTCGGTGTCTTCTGTTTTTTCGAGTAAAATAGAAGGTGAAGACATTGAATTAGACAGTTATATCAAACATAAAAAATTCGGCATCGCGTTTTTACCTGATTATACTAAGAAAATTGATGATTTATATAATGCTTACACCTTTGCAAAATATAATGCGTTAAACAAAAAACATATTTCTGAAGCACATCAATTATTAAGTAAACATATTTTAGCAGTTCATAGTCAAGGTAAACTTAGAACGCAAAATATGTATGTTTCAACTCCTGATGGAAAAATTGAATACGTTGCAGCTACCCCATTTGAGGTTCCAAGCGAAATGGAAAAATTTTATCATGATATTGAAGTGTTATTGAAATCAAATTTATCGATAGAAGAAACATTTTATTTTGCATCCATGATTCATCTTGTGTTTGCGAAAATACACCCTTGGAATGATGGTAATGGCAGAAGTGCCCGTTTACTTGAAAAATGGTTTCTTGCCCAAAAACTTGGTGATAAGGCTTGGTTTATTCAAAGCGAAAAAAATTATTATCAAAATCATCAAACCTATTATAAAAACATTCGATTGTTAGGTTTAGAATATTTGGAACTCGATTATTTACAATCATTACCATTTTTATTAATGCTTCCAAACTCTTTGAACGATACTCATTAATTATCAATTGTTTCAGCCTTTATTGCTGTTCTCACCAACAATAAAAAAACTACCTTAAAATAACTAAGCGATTGGCGTCTAGTTTTATAAAAATAAATAATAAAATAGTAAACGACCAAAGCGAAGAACCTCCGTAGCTGAAAAATGGCAATGGAATTCCAATTACTGGCATTAGGCCAATCGTCATACCAATATTAACAGCCACGTGAAAAAATAAAACAGAGGCTACGCCATAGCCGTAAATTCTACCAAACGGAGAACGTTGGCGTTCGGCCATAAAAATAACTCGTAAAATTAAAAACAGTTCTAAAATAATAACAGCTGAAGAGCCTACAAATCCCCATTCTTCGCCAACAGTACAAAAAATAAAGTCCGTGTCTTGTTCAGGTACAAAATCATATTTAGTTTGCGTGCCTTTCAAATACCCTTTACCCAAAAAACCACCTGAGCCAATGGCTATTTTTGCTTGATTCACATTGTATCCTTCTTTTTTCAAATTCACGGTTCCTCTTCCTAATAGTACATCAATACGAATGCGTTGGTGATCTTCTAAATGATTGTAAACGTAGTTTGTTCCAAACACCACCCCGCAAGCGGTAATTAAAATCGTAGAAATAATAATGATGTTTTTTCGATTACGTTTCACAAACAATAAAGATATAGTGGCAATGCAACTTAAAATTATCATCAAGGTGTTTTGATCCATCACTAAGGATAATACAAACAACAAGGCAGAAAATAAACCAAAAATTAAAAAGTTTACCGACAATCCTTCTCTGTAAAGCGTGATGATAAAGGCAACAAATACAATGGCTAGTCCAGTTTCATCTTGCAGTAATTTAATAATGATCAAAGGCAAACCTAAAAAAATGGCTGCAATAATGGTGTTTTGATAATTTTTAAGAATATCACTGAGTTTATTTCTTCTCGATTCTTGCACTTCAATATTGACATTACTTAAAAATTTTGCTAGCGCTAAGTTGGTTGCAAATTTCATAAACTCGGCTGGTTGCACACCAAAGTCACCAAAACGAAACCAAGATCGACTCCCTTTTACTTCCCTACCAAGGTAAGGAACGGCAATACATGCTAAGAGAAGTATTACATAAAACACATAGGCAAACACTGTAAAAAATCCAGCATCAATAATTAAGATGAACACCGCAATGAGTGCAGCAGAAGAAATCCAAATTAATTGCTTACCATATTTTTGGGTTGTATCAAAAATATTTTGGTGCTCTTCGTTATATACAGCCGCATAGATATTTAACCAGCCCATCAACACTAACAGGGCATATGTCAATACTGTTATTTTATCGACACCAAAAAATAAACTATGTTCTTGTTTTCTCATGGTATTAAATTAGTGATGTCCAGAGCCTAATAAATTTTTTCTATTAATTAAATCCGCTTCTATGATTCGTTTTTCTAAATCTGGTCGCGTTACTTTTCCAGTTAAATATTTTTCTGCTATTAAACTCACAATAGGCGCACTCCATGTACCTCCAAAT
>JBIISW010000143.1:0-6080 GCA_044340865.1 Bacteroidia bacterium
TATGCCTTTGGTATGCCAATGCCCGGAAGAAATTATCAAAGTTCAAGTGGTTATAGATATGGGTTCGGTGGACACGAAAAGGATAATGAAGTAAGTGGAGAGGGCAACCACCTTGCATTTGGAGATTATGGACTTGATACAAGACTTGGAAGAAGATGGAATATAGAACCTTACATTAAAAAATATCCAGGAAATTCTTCTTATTTAGTATTTGGTAATAATCCAGTACTTTATGCTGACCCTGATGGTAAAGACATTATTGTTTTAAGAAATTCAAGTGGGGCAAATTTAGCAGGACACGGAGCAATTTTAGTTGGAGATAATAAAAATGGTTGGACATATATTTCAAAAGATGGTTATACGGGAAGTATGTTTGGGTCTAAACCTAAATTTATTGTTCAAAAATTTGACAATATTGAACAATTCCGTAATAGTGTCCATAACTTTGAAACTAATGAAACCCATTCAACTACCAATGGCAAAGAGGCAAAAGGTTTGACATATAAACTTGATAAAGATGGAAATAAAATTCAACGCTATGACCAAGCATTGTATATTCCAACAACCCAAGCAAATGGAACATCAACAGACCAAAAAACAATAGATGCTTCTACTAATTCTGCAAAGACTGATTATTGTTTGGGGAATGGAGATTGCTCAGATGTTATTGGTGATGGATTAGCAGTATCGAAGGACAATAATGGGAAGCAACTTAAAAACGGGAATAATTTTACTTTAGGTAGTCTGTTAAAAACTTTGTGGGATAAAGCACCAAACTCAAAATATAATAAAATTGAAAGCAGAAATAGTAGTGATGTTAATTATGATGCAGGCGTAAAACCTGATGATAAAACATTGAAAAAGGGAGAAACTGGCACAAAATAACACCCCTATGAAAGCAATAATTTTAAACATACTTTTTACACTTGCTTGGGCAGTAATTGGGCATTATTTTGGGATATTTTCATTGTTTTTCAGTTTTGTTGTTTTTCCTTTAATGTTTGTTTTTTCTGCATATTTAGGAAAATATAATTTAAGTAGTTTAATAGTAATTCCATTCTGTTTTTCGCTTATTTTAATCAATGATTATTTGTTTAGAATTTATGGTGGTGGTATTCACGATGATGCTGGAAGAGGTTTATGTGAATTGATTTTTTACGCCACATTTTCAACTTCAATAATAGCCTTGCTATTTGTTGCTTTTAAATTAGCTAAACAAAATAAATTAGTAAATAAACTTCAGTGGTTCTATAACTCTTTAATTGTAATCTGTTTTGCACTTGTAACATATTTTGTATTCATAAAATTTAGTGTAAAAATATAATTCAATTTTGCCTTGCAAGGCAAGGCAAAAAAAGGAGGCAAAAATCCACACAGCGAAGCTGTGAAAAAAGGGGCAAAAAAAATACTCGTGGCTTCGCCACACCTTTTAATTTTCTTCTTCTCGTTTTAGTTTTTAGGGTTCATTTTGTCGGTTTTTAGTCGTTAAAATCGGCTCAAATAAAAAAGTTTTCCACAATTATATTTTCCGCCCTTGTTGGTGTTCTCACAAACAAGTAAAAGCAAAAGTATTAACCAGTTTATAGCTTGCAAATAAAACAAAAAACCGTAACTAAATCAGCTACGGTTTTTCCGCCCTTGTTGGTGTTCTAAAAAAACACATCGCCATTGCAGGTGTTATCACCTGCAATTATTAAAAAAAGCTAGTGTAAAAATAAGTAGCTTAAAAAGTGTAATTTTAAATATATAAATTTAAAATGTTAAAATTACCAAAATGGTAATATTTATACCAAAACGGTAAATTATTTTGTACATTTGCAATTGAATCTATAATCTATGAATGTTTATAATAAGAGTTCTATAATAGAATTTTATAAAAAGCACGGAAATTCTAAAATACCATTACAAATTTGGTATGAAGAATTAGATGGAAAAATATGGAAGTCGCCTAATCATTTAAAATTAGATTTTGGAGGTAATGTAAGTATATTAAAAAATAGTAGAGCGGTTTTTGACATAAAAGGAAATGATTATAGAATAGTAACTGCAATTAACTATGACAACGCATGGGTTTTTATAAAATTCATTGGAACGCATACTGAGTATGATAAAATAGATGCTAATACTATCGACTTATACAAACCAAAAAAAAGAAAATAAATATAATCACTTACAAAAATTAACATGGAAATAGAAGTTATAAAAACAAAAAAACAATACGAGGCTTCTTTGCAGCGTTTTGAAGAACTATTTTTCGCAAAACCTAATACAAAGGAAGGCAAAGAAGCACAGCTTCTTGCTCTTGTCTTAAAGGATTACGAAGACAAACATTATAAAATTGAAGCTCCAGATCCTGTGGAAGCAATTAAATATAAAATGAAACAAATGCATCTTTCTAAAAAAGATTTGGGTGAAATTTTAGGCTATACTAGTAGAGTAAGTGAAATTTTAAACAGAAAGAGAAAATTAACATTAGAAATGGTACGCAACTTACATGAAAAATTAAACATTCCATTGGAGTCACTAATACAATCCTATTAAATTTAGATTTTTTACCCACATGTTTGTATTTGTCAAAATATTTCCAACTAATCTGATAAAAGCCTAACTAGTGATTTAAAAAAGTTAGTTGAATTAAGTAGTTATTTTTAATTAAAATTATCCACCTATATATCCACCTGTAAAATAAAAAAAGCCTTATAAACAATGTTTACAAGGCTTTTAATTTCTACTTTCGTAGCCCGTACGGGAATCGAACCCGTGTTTCGTCCGTGAAAGGGACGCGTCCTAACCCCTAGACGAACGGGCCATTAATTTAATGGAGTGCAAATTTACATTAATTATTCTATTTAAAAAAATTATTTCGCAAATAATTGACCTAAAAATATAAAAAAAGGAGTTTTGAAACAACCCATAAATACTATTTTGAATAACTGTCTGATAATCAATAAATAATCCTAAAATGAAATTAAAGGTAAAATCAATCAATTTAAGCTAAGTGATGTTAATCCTTTTCTACATCTGTTACTCCCCCAGAAACAACAAATTTCATAGCTTCAGATCCATCGGCATTTAAAAAACTAATTTGCTCCTTAGGCACAATGATCACTTTTCCAGAAAAAGAATACGATAATGGCAGATAAACCGCTATTTTATCTTTAATACCCCATTCACTTAGATCATCTTGAGTTATAAAACCAATTTCCTGAATATTTGATTGTGGATTAGTCAACACTAAAACTGGTTTTTTAAAGCGTTTTTTATTTCCCATAAATGCATTCATGAAATCTTTTATGGGAGAATAAATGTGCTTGATGAGCGGCATACTTTCTAATTTATCTTCCAATAGAGAAAATAATTTTTTAAAAATAAATGATGATGCCAATAAGCCTAGCATCGTAATAAAAGCTATTAAAATGGAAAATGAAATCAATGTATTTAAAAACGAACTTCCTGTAAAACCAGCAAACGAAAATAAACTTTCGAAAAATTGAAATAATTTAAAAAACAACAATACCGTGATTCCAATAGGAATAAAAATAAGTAAGCCTTGTAAAAAATATTTTAAAAAATTTGTCATATTAAATCCAATTTATTCCTTTTTTTAATTTTTTCAATGTTAAATCCTCTTCCGAATTTTCAATTGTTTTAAAATCATATTGCCAACTTGCGTGTGCAGGTAAACTCATTAAGATAGATTCAATGCGCCCATTAGTCTCTAACCCAAAACGTGTTCCTTTATCATAAACTAAATTAAATTCAACGTATCGACCTCTTCTGAGGAGTTGCCATTGTTTATTATCAGGTGTAAAGACTTTATTTTTATTTCTATTTATTAATTCCACATAAGTTGGAGCAAATAATTTCCCCACATCCTGCCAAAATGCAAAATTTTGTTCAAAGCTAACATTTTCACTAGTATTTAATCTATCAAAAAATATGCCGCCTATTCCTCGCGTTTCCTTTCGATGATTGATATAAAAATAATCATCTGCCCAATTTTTAAATTTTGGATAATAGGATGAATGATGCTTGTCACAAATAGTTTTTAATTGTTGATGAAAATAGTGTGCGTCTGAATCAATGATATAATGAGGGGTTAAATCAATTCCACCACCAAGCCATTTTGTTCCATTACTCATTTCGAAATAACGAATATTCATGTGAATAATTGGAACCATTGGATTTTGAGGATGAATGACAATCGAAACACCTGTTGCAAAAAACGTATCGTGTGTACTTGCTTCTTTTGTTCCAGAAACACTGTGTGCTTGTTCTTTTAATAAAAAATCAGGTACTTTTCCGTGCACAGCAGAAAACATAACGCCACCTTTTTCAATGACATTTCCATTTTCAATCACGCAAGAAATTCCACCGCCACCCTCTTCTCTTTGCCATGTGTCATTCTTAAAAACTGAATGACCGTCAACGTTTTCAAGAGCCTTACAAATTTCAGACTGCAATGATTGTAACCACTCTGAAATGGTGGTTTTATTTATTTCCATCCTAATTTTTTCAATTTAAAATTTGAATACTTGTAAATAGAAATTGCTCTATTCTCATAACCGGAAGATATATCTGGTCTCGAAAATTTAAAACCAGAAGCCACACCAGTATATGGTAACTGTTCTAAATTAATAAACATATCTAACCCTTTTAATTTTAGGTTATTAAGATAATACATCCCTATATCAAATCCTTCGAAATAAGATTCACTTGGATCACTATAATACATTTGTTGATATTGCTTGATAAGATCGATGGTGTTTATATCAGTATAATCAATATGATTGGCGGTAGCAAAATGAAAGTTTAAATCATTTAAATACCCTTGATCTAAATTATCAATAGAAGTCACACTTTCAAAGCCTAACAAAATAACATTTTTTTTACTAGATGAAACCGACAATTGAGTTATAAAATCTTGCAAATAAACTGGATTATTCGTTAGCAAAACAACAACGTTATTTTTTTCAATGACAAAAGAGTTTTTAACAGCCGATAAACCTTTTAATTCTGAAATAGTGTCTTTGATTGACTTATTAATTTTTAGTATTCCATCATTATATCTCTTTTTAAATGCTTTCACATACGGTGCATCTTTTTGAGTAGCATTTACAATACAAATTTTAGAATTAAGTCTTAATGAATCTAAACAGAAGTCTGCCAAACGCTCTATGATAGTATACTGAGATGGATTTACTTTACTTACTAATGTATTATTATATAAAATTTTACTTTGTTGTGTAAGTGGAGATACGCATGGAATTTGAAGTACTTTAGCTTTCATTGAAAGCTGCTTAAATACACCTGCATATAAAGGACCAAAAATGATATCTAATTTTTTAAATTCTGGTGTATTACAAATTGCCTCAACTTTTGTAGAATCATTTTCTTGAATATCAAACAAAGAAATCGAAACATCAAAATCTTTTGAAATTAAAGAATCAACCGCTTTTTTAAATCCAAAATAAAAATCTAAAGAAATATTTTGAGCGTTTGGAAAGGAGGACTTAGAACGCACTAAATCTTCTATCGTGATAGCTTCACTTTCTTCTAATTTAAAAGGAAGAAACAATCCAATTTGATAGGCTGTTTTTTTATCTTTTTTAAAACGTATTGTATCGGTCGTTATTTTCTCTTTTTCAACCAATAATGGCTTAGTAGAAGAAACGGCATCGGTTTTAATTTTCCCTAAACTCAACACCTGCCCTACTTTAATTCCATCTTTTACATCTGGATTCCATTTAGTAATAGATTCTGTTGATACATTTATCTTTTTTGAAATACTGTACACTGTTTCACCTGGTAAAACTGTATAAGAGCTTATACTTGAAAGATTATTCAATGATGATACTTCAATAGGACGGACATTCTTTTTGTTTGCTTTTTCAGCAATGACAAGTTGATCGCCTTCCTTTAAACCATTTTGAATAGATGGATTTAAACTTTTTATAGTTGTTTCATCCGTATTGTATTTATGACATATGGCATAAAGTGTTTCACCTTTTAAAACTTTATGATAAATATATTTAGAAGTGTCAAGGTTCTCCTGTTGCTTAGGCAATAAACTTTCGAAT
>JBIISW010000030.1:0-20095 GCA_044340865.1 Bacteroidia bacterium
AAAGAAATGCAGCCGTTGGTAACGATTTAGTGTTAATGCAAAAACCATTTACTGTTGATAATGGTAAAAATAAAATCACAGTTGTTGGAAATCCAAATTTAGCTACCCTAAAAAATATCATGATTGGTATTAGAAACCCAAAAGATAATGGTTCATTGCCAAAATGTGTAGAAGTGTGGATAAATGAATTGCGATTGACTGATTTTACGAATAAAGGTGGCTGGGCGGCTACTGGAAGGGTTCAGGCAAAATTAGCAGATTTAGGACAAGTCTCGATTGCATCTACTTATAGTAAGCCATTTTTTGGAAGTATTGAGAAAAAAATTAGCGAACGAAGTAGAGAAACAAATTTTCAATGGGACGCAACAAGTACATTTCAATTAGGGAAATTTTTTCCAGCAAAATGGAAACTTAATTTACCATTTTATTACGCTTACGGACAAACATTTATTACTCCACAGTTCAATCCATATGATCCAGATATTAAAATAGATAATCCTAACATTCCAGAAGCTCAGGCTAAGCAAATTAAAAAAAATGCGCAAGACTATACAGTTCGAAAAGGCTACAATTTTTCAAATGTAAATATTGGCGGATTAAAAAAAGAAGGTGCCACTGCGATGCCATGGGATGTAAAGAATTTTTCTGTAACTTACGCTTATAACGAAATATATAGAAGAAACGTTAATATTGAACATAGTATCATTAAAACCTACAGAGGTGCATTATCCTATAATTACAGTGTTAATGCAAAAGCATGGACACCTTTTAAAAAAACAAAATCTAAATTATTAAATAATAAATGGTTTGCTTTAATAAAAGATTTTAATATTACTCCATTACCAAGTCGTTTAGGATTTAATTCGGATGTAAACCGTTCTTATAGCGAATTACTAAACAGAGACATTACAAGTTTTTATACAGGAAGTGATTTAAACTTAACTAAAACGCAATACAATAAAACGTTTACCATATCAAGAAATTATGACTTTCAATGGAATTTCACAAAGAACTTGAAATTTGATTTCACAGCAAATAATGATGGTAGAATTCTTGAGCCATACGATAAGATTGATACAAAAGAAGAACGAGATACCATTAAACAAAATATATTAGCATTAGGAACAACAACTAGTTACAGACATCAATCCAACTTAAATTACCAAATACCAATAAATAAAATTCCTATTTTTGATTTTGTAACAGCAAGTGTACGTTATAGTTCTACATATACATGGACAAGAAGACCTTTTGCACAAGAATCAATTGGAAATACCATTCAAAATACAAATACTAAAAACCTAACGTCATCATTCAACATGACAACCTTGTATAATAAAATTCCCTATTTTAGAAAATTAAATACTGGTAAAGGATCGAAAGGAAATACAGCAAAAGGTGGTGTTTCAAAGGTAGAAAGTAAAGATTCATTGAAAAATGCTGATGAAAATTTTAAAGATATTGGTGAATTTTTAGCAAGAGCAGTCATGATGGTGAAAACAGTTTCTTTAACCTACCAACAAGGCAGCGGTACCGCATTACCAGGTTTTAAACCTAATTCACATATATTTGGATTAGACAATGAAAATGGTATGGCACCAGGTTTTGGTTTTATTAACGGTGCGAATGATAGTATTTTGAGAAATGCTATTAATAATGGCTGGCTCACAAAAAACCCAAATGCTAGTTTACCATATACGACAACACAAACCAATAATCTAACCTATCGAGCAAGTATTGAACCTCACGGAAGTTTAAAAATTGAACTAAACGGTAATAAAACCTATGCCGATAATCAATCATTATTTGTGAGATACGATGATTCAAGTAGTACAGCTTCTCCCGAAAATAACTATTATAAATTTGGTACACAAACACAAACTGGTAATTATAGTATCAGCGTATTTACTTTAGGGAAATCGTTTAAAGACAAAAACAATGTGAAAGATGGAACATCAGTTTTATTTGATGAGTTTTTGGCAGTAAGGCAAGATGTTGCAAGAGAATTAGCTTATAGTAATGATAAATCACTAAAAGAATTAACTGCAGTTGGTAGCGGATTGTACTATGATGGTTATAACTCCACACAGCAAGACGTTTTACTAGGTGCATTTTATCAAACCTACACCGGTGGAAAATTAAAAGGTGTTGGAACAGAAAAAATGTTTAAACAATTACCAATGCCAAATTGGAATGTAAGTTGGGATGGCTTAGGAAAAATAAAATTATTAAAGAAAGTATTTCAATCTATTACAGTCAGACATTCTTATAGAGCAACTTATACATTAGGAGGATATACCAATAATTTATTATATGTAGAAGGCGGCGGAACACGCGTTCCAGTTTCGAATTCTGCCTTTGGACAAACGGCAAACTTTAATCCTAAATTTGTTATTTCTGGTGCAACAATTACTGAAAGTTTTAGTCCATTAATTAAATTTGATATGAAATTTAATAAACCAGGCTTGTTAGGTAATTTCGAAATAAGAAAAGATAAAACAGTGAATTTAAATATTACAGGGCCACAAATAATGGAAACAAAAGGTCAAGAATACATCATTGGAATTGGCTATCGCTATCCTAAATTAAAAATAAACGCTATTAAAATAAAAGGTAAACCTGTTGAAAGTGATTTGAATTTTAAATTAGACTTAAGCTACCGATTAAATAAAACCATTGCTCGTCGAATTGTAGAGGAATATAGCACACCTACTAATGGACAAAACATCATTACGTTGAAAACAGCGCTTGATTATCAATTAACACAAAATATTAATTTAAGATTATTTTACGATTGGATCAAAACAACGCCTCAAACCTCTAATTCATTTCCAACTGCCAACGTAAACGCTGGATTTAGTTTGAGATTTAATTTACAATAAAAAAGGTTATCAAATGGATAACCTTTTTTAAAATTTTTGTAAGTATTTAAACCACTTTTATTTAAACGCCTATTTTATCATTTACAATTTTTAAAATCTCAGTTTCTAAAGCAATGGTTTTTGTTTCAATGTCTTTACCTTTTGCTATGATATCTGTCACATAGGCTTTATCATCATAACCACTTGCATTAATGCGCACATTCATAAATGCACCCATCACAGCACTGCGGGCACATAGCGCTCCAACTCCAGCATCACTTACCGAATTTGGATTTCCAATGTCTGCCATTGCTTTTATTAAGGTCATGCTATCAAACGATAATTGCATCACTTTCAATGGAATTTCAATGGCAAACTTTGTAGCCTCTTGTATGGCCATTTTACGATTTGATTTTTCTTCATCCGTTCCCTTTGGTAAACCAAACGCCGTCATTATTTTATTAAAAGCTGCAGTATCGGCATCTACCAACTTGGTTAATTCATCTTTGTAGTATTGTCCTTTTTCTGCCCACTGACTAAATGTTTCCCATTGATCATCCCAACCTTTTTTATGAGACGATAAATTTGCTACCATCGTTGCTAAAGAAACGCCTAAAGCGCCGATGTAAGCAGAAATAGAACCACCTCCAGGTGCAGGACTTTCACTGGCAGTTTCATCAGTGAAATCAGTTAAAGTCATATTCACTAATTTACTATCCGACTTATCTTTTAGTAAATATTCTATAATACGTTCTTCAGGGTTAAATGGAGATAACTCATCTAAGCCCATTGTTTTAATGGCAATTTTAATGAGTTCCTTATCAGAAACACCAACCGAACGTTGTTGCTTTACTAAAAAATATTTTCCTGCATCTATCAATGATTTTAATGGAACCAATCCTACTAACTCAGAACCTGTTACCCGAATGCCTCTTTCTGTAGCCTTTTTGCAAACTTCGTCAAAAGCAATGTGTAAGGGTGTTATAGTAATGTTTGTTAAGTTCATTGATATTTGAGCCACTCCATATTCTTCAATAAACCATCCAATGGCTTTTACTGATTTTAAACTTCCTGGTATATTAACAGGATTTCCGTTTTCATCAGTTACTATTTTTCCGTTTATAGAATTTCCTTCACGTTTCACACGTCCGGCTTCTCTCACATCAAATGCAATAGAATTTGCACGGCGTGTAGATGTTGTATTTAAATTGACATTGTAAGCCACTAAAAAATCGCGAGCACCAATAACCGTTGCGCCACGTTTAGCATCATATTCAGCAGGACCAAAATCTGGTTTCCATTCTGGCAATTTAATTTTTTTAAAAAAGCCTTCATATTCTCCAGCTCTAATAACAGAAAGATTATTTCTGTTAGTATTAGGTTGAGCGGCTTCGTATAGATAGGCTGGAATTGAAAGTTCTTCCCCTACTCTTTTCGCTAATTTCACAGCCCATTTAGCTGTTTCTTCCATGCTAATATTTGCTATTGGAATTAACGGGCACACATCTGTTGCGCCCATGCGCGGATGCTCGCCTTTATGCTTACTCATATCAATTAATTCACCAGCTTTTTTAATAGCAACAAAAGCAGCGTCAATAACAGCTTGTGGTGTTCCTACAAAAGTAACTACCGTGCGATTAGTAGCCTTCCCTGGATCGACATTTAATAAACGTACACCATCAATCTTTTCAATTTCATTGGTGATTTGGGTAATGATTGATAAATCAATTCCTTCCGAAAAATTTGGAACACATTCGATTAGTTGTTGCATAGTCAGTTTTTTTAGTGTTTAAATTTAAGTAAAAATGAATGGATTAATTAGCACTTTTAATTAACAATACACTTTTAAATAACAATATTAATTAGTGTAAAACCGTTCAATAATTGGAACTATATTTACTATAATTTGAATCCAAACGCTCACATATTTGTTTACACGCACAAAATTACACCACGTGTGAGGTACATCTTTAATTTAATTTTTAAAGATTGTCTTGGACTGACTTTTCAATTAACTACAAGTATTGAGGATTTTAAGGCATTTGAAGGTTATAAATTTTCTTATTCAAATCAAGATATCGACAAGACATTTCATGTCTCATCCCATTCGCTCTTATTTGAATCAGGAATAAAAGAACAAACCATTCAAATTCAAAATCACGAACACTATCTTAAGTATTTTTTTAAAACTTACAAAAACGATTTACCATTTGATATTTTCGCCGCATCATTTTATTTAATTAGTCGATATGAAGAATATCTTCCATTTATACCAGACGCATTTAATCGCTATGAAGCAGAAAATAGTTTAGCCTATCAATATGATTTTTTAAGAATTCCACTGGTCAATATTTGGCTAGAAGAGTTTGAGCGAGTCTTGAAAACAAAATTCCCTAAATTGGAAATAACGCATCGTCAATACAACTATATTTCAACAATAGATATTGATAATGCCTATAAATACAGGCAAAAAGGGCTTATGCGACATATTGGCGGCTACATACAAGGAGTATTAAGCTTAAACAAAAACGATTTGATTGATAGAACATCTGTTTTATTGAAAAAAGTAAAAGATCCATTTGATTCGTATGATTACCAGTTGGAAATCCAAAAAAAATATGGACTTAACGTCATCTACTTTTTTTTATTAGGAGATTATGGTGTTAACGATAAAAATCATCCTTCAAATAATTTAAATTTTCAAAAGTTAATTAAACACTTATTTGATTATTCAGCTGGTGGTATCCATCCCTCTTTTGGCTCAAATCAAAATACAGAACAGGTAAAAATTGAAGTAAATCGCCTAGCAAGAATTTCACATCGAGAAATTTATCAATCACGACAACATTTTTCAATGCTTAAATTTCCCGATACATATGCCAACTTACTTGAAATTGGTATTACTAATGATTATTCAATGGGTTATTCAAATAATAATGGATTTAGAGCAAGTTATTGTATGCCTTTTTATTGGTATGATTTAGATGATGAATTAGAAACAGGTTTAAAAATTCATCCTTTCTGCATTTCAGAAACTTCACTAAGGTATAAAGATGAAGCAAATCCTAAAACAATTGTCAACGTTGCAAAACCCTTAATTGATTACGTGAAAAAATTTAACGGAGAATTAATTACTATTTTTCATAATGACACCATGGGATGCGCTAAAGAATGGATTGATTGGAATAATGCTTATGAAGATATTGTAAAACAATGTTTAACTAAATAAACCTTTTGATTTTAATATACTCACATACTTTATCAAACCGTTTAAAATACGTAACTGATTTAATTTTTAAAACGGTACTCTCAATTGACTGCGAACTAACGGATGATTTGATTTATTTTCAATCAAAAGAAATTCCTAAAATTGCGTATACAAATAACAAAGAAACATCAAGCGTTTATATACACTCCGATACCATTTTATTTGAAACTGATGTCAATCAAACATTGCCTGTTGCTGATAAAAACTACACTGACTTTCCTAAATTTTTCGCCTCAAACACAACTGATTTTTTAGGTTATGATTTGTTTGCTATGGTATTTTATTTTACAAGCCGATATGAAGAATACATACCAACTGTAACGGATAATCACCAGCGATTTAAGGCGGAAAACAGCATCTCATTTCAATTTAATTGTTTACAAAAACCATTTTTGAATCAAGCAATTTTAGATTTTTCAATCAGACTAAATCAACTATTTCCAAATTTAGAATTCAAAAAACGTAATTTCAATTTCCTTTCAACCATTGATATTGATAATGCCTTTGCTTATTCAAATAAAGGATTTTTAAGGAATTTTGCAGGATTTACTAAAGATTTAGCTATATTAAAACTTAGTGCTGTAAAGAATAGACTCATTAGCATTTTGAACGAACAAAAAGATCCTTATAATACGTTTGATATCATTAATCAAATGAGTGAGGAAACAAAAACGGCTTTACATTATTTCGTTTTAATTAGTGATTATAGTGATTATGATAAAAACCCAAAATTCACTAATTACAATTTTCAACATTTACTAAAATCATTATCTGAAAAATTTTCAATTGGTCTTCATCCGTCTTACTATTCTTTAAGTAAATTGGAAAATATTGAAATCGAAAAAAAACGATTACATGATATCACTCTTAAACCAATTAAATCTGCTCGCTGTCATTTTTTACGTCTTAATTTCCCTAAAACTTACAGATCATTTATAAAAAATGGTATAACTGATGATTACACCATGATTTATGCATCTCAATGTGGATTTAGAACTGGATTATGCATGCCTTACAAATGGTTTGATTTAGAAAGAAATGAACAAACCGAATTAACCATACACACAAGTGTAATTATGGAAGGAACGTTAAGAGATTACAACCAAGTAAACGCTAACAATGCTTTAAATACTTCATTACAATTAATGAGTGAAGTTAAAAAATATGGTGGCGAATTTATTTCTATATTTCATAACGATAGTTTTACAAAAACTAATACAGAATGGATAGATTTATATAAATCTATTTTAAACGAAAGTAAAATATAAAAGTATGTGCGGTATAACAGGTATTTTTTATAAAAACAATAACGGTTCTATAAAAGACTCTATTTTTGACATGAGTCAAGCTATTAAACATAGAGGACCTGATGGTGAAGGATTTACTTTTTTCTCTGAATCAATTGAAATACCAGCCTACAGCAACGATACACCTAAGGTAAATATTGAAAGTAATCGTTTTTTATTTAATCCAAAAAAAGGTTTAAAAGACGTTAGTTCTAACTATCATATGGCCTTTGCCCACCGAAGACTTTCAATCATTGATTTATCTGAAAGTGGACATCAACCCATGTGTGATATGTCATCAAATTATTGGATTACATTTAATGGTGAAATTTTTAATTATTTAGAATTAAAGGCTGAATTAAAGGAAAAAGGTCATCAATTTTTAACTCAAACAGATACTGAAGTTATATTAGCTGCTTACAAAGAATGGGGTACAAATTGTCTTGAAAAATTCAATGGCATGTTTGCCTTGGCGTTATATGATAAACTTAAACAAGAAATATTTTGTGCTAGAGACAGAGTTGGAGTAAAACCATTTTATTTTATAAACACTCCAACAACCTTTGCTTTTGCCAGCGAACAAAAGGCATTTTTAAAATCAAAATTGATTCCATTTGAAATTAATGAAACACAACAATTTGATTTTATACTTAATGCTGAACTTGAAACAGAAGAACAAAGTTTATTTAAAAATATTTATGAATTAAAACCGTCGCACTATTTTATTTTTAATTTAAAAACATTTGATTTAAATATAAATAGCTATTACGACATTAATTTAAATAGTAATCATCACAGCTCTGAATCTGAAATTATTGATACCATTGAGTCTAAACTCAAACACTCAATTGATTTAAGATTAAGAAGTGATGTTGAAATTGGTTCGTGTTTAAGCGGAGGGCTTGATAGTTCTATTATTGCGGGAATGATTCGACGATTACAGCCAGCTAAAAGCACTCAGTTATTTACCGCTGTCTTTCCGCATGAAGCTTTTAATGAAAGTGATTATGCCAAAGAAGTTGCAAATTTTGTAAATGGTAATTGGCAAACCGTTAGCCCTAATGAAACAGATTTTTTTAACGATATTGAAAAACTTAACTACTCCCAAGATTTGCCAATTTGGAGTACAAGCACGTATTCGCAATACAGAGTCATGAAATTAGCCTCCGAGAACCATATTAAAGTGTTATTAGATGGACAGGGCGCTGATGAATTATTTGGAGGATATGCACATCATTATTTTTCGCTATGGAAAGAATTACCATTGGTATCAACATTTAAAAGTATCAATGACGCAAGGCAAAGTATTCGACATCCATTTTTAAATTTCGGAAAACAATTACTAAAAGAAAATTTACATATAGGATTTGATTATTCAAGTTACTTTCATTCGCCCTTAAATCAAATTGCGAAACCTAGAACTATTCATTTTAAAAACACCTTAAATGAACAGTTAAAAACAGATTATTTTGGAAATTTAAAATCATTTTTAAAATGTGAAGACCGTTGTAGCATGGCTTTTGGTATTGAAAGCAGAGTACCCTTTGCTGATGATGTTGAATTAGTAGATTATATATTTTCTGTTCAAGGAAATAAAAAAATAAAAAATGGTGTTTCAAAATATTTATTAAGAGAAGCTACTAAAAACTATATTCCTGAAAAGATCTATAAACGTACTGATAAAGTTGGGTTTGAAACGCCTGTAGAAAAGTGGTTAACGAATTATAAATCAGAAATCCTAGACGTAATTACTCATCAATTAGATTTTATTAATCATCAACAATTAAAAGATAACTTTACTAAACTATTAAGTCAAAAACCAACATTTGTTTTAAGGTTATATTCACTAGCCATTTGGAAGAAAGTATTTTCTGCTTATAAATAAATGAACAAAAAAAAGTCCGCAATAGCGGACTTTTTTAATCTTATCTAATAACTATTAGTATCTGTATGCTTCTCCTTTAAAAGGACCTTCAACTTTAACACCAATATAGTCAGCTTGATCATTATTTAATGTATCTAATTCAACACCAATTTTTTCTAAGTGTAAACGAGCTACTTTCTCATCTAAAATTTTTGGTAACACATATACTTTTTTCTCATAAGCTGCTGTGTTTGTCCATAATTCTAATTGAGCTAATGTTTGGTTTGTAAATGAATTACTCATTACAAAACTTGGGTGACCTGTAGCGCAACCTAAATTTACCAAACGACCTTCAGCTAATACAATGATATTTCTTCCATTAATTGTATACTGGTCAACTTGTGGTTTAATCGTATCCTTAGTACTACCATACGTTTTATTTAACCAAGCCATATCAATTTCTGTATCAAAATGTCCAATGTTACAAACAATAGCACCATGTTTCATTGATTCGAAATGACGACCTACAATAATATCTTTATTACCTGTAGTAGTTACTAAAATATCTGCGATTTTAGCAGCACTATCCATTTTCATTACTTGGTAACCGTCCATTGCAGCTTGTAAAGCACAAATTGGATCAATTTCAGTAACAATTACACGAACACCTTGAGATGATAATGATAAAGCAGAACCTTTTCCAACATCACCATAACCAGCCACAACTGCAACTTTTCCAGCCATCATCACGTCTGTAGCTCTACGAATAGCATCTACTAAAGATTCACGACAACCGTATTTGTTATCAAATTTAGATTTAGTAACTGAATCATTTACGTTGATAGCTGGTAACAATAATGTACCATTTTTCATACGCTCATATAAACGATGAACACCAGTCGTTGTTTATTAAGATAAACCTTTAATACCTTCTGCTAACTGAGGATAATGATCAAAAACTAAATTAGTTAAGTCGCCACCATCATCTAAAATCATATTTAAAGGCTGACGCTCTTCACCAAACCATAGAGTTTGCTCAATACACCAATCAAATTCTTCAGCACTCATACCTTTCCAAGCGTAAACTTGGATACCAGCTGCTGCAATAGCCGCTGCTGCATGATCTTGAGTTGAAAAAATATTACAAGAACTCCAGGTAACCTCTGCACCTAAAGCCGTTAATGTTTCAATTAATACAGCTGTTTGTATGGTCATGTGTAAACAACCCGCAATTCTAGCACCTTTTAATGGTTGAGATGCTCCGTATTCTTTACGAAGTGCCATTAATCCTGGCATTTCCTCTTCTGCTAATTTAATTTCTTTACGACCCCATTCTGCTAATGAAATGTCTTTTACTTTGTACGCTAAGTACTTTCCTGTTGCTACTGCTGACATGTAAGTTTTTATTTTAAGTTATTATTTTATTATATTTTTCAAAGATAAGATATATGTTTGTAACACTCAAATATTTAAATTGTTTACTCGTATTTTGATAAAAGTATATAAAATAGCTAAAGGATTGGAAATTGGATTACTCAATTTGAAACTATATGTTTCAACACCAATAGACAATAATAATAAGAGAGATATTGAGAGAAAAGGTGCTCACTATTTATTAAATTATCTATTAAATAAACAAACAGATTTAATATACGATGAAAATGGAAAGCCTCATTTAGCAAACGATTCCAGACACATATCTATTTCGCATTCCTACGATAAATTAGCCGTCATTATCAACGATTATGAAGAAACAGGCATTGACATAGAAATTATTAGAGATAAAATTTTGAACATAAAACCTAAATTTTTAATTGATTCTGAGCTACAAGATGCTGAGGATGATGTTGAAAAATTAATGATTTATTGGGGAGCAAAAGAATGTCTTTATAAAATTTATGGTATTAAAACGATAGATTATAAGCACAATCTCTTAATTCAACCATTTATCAAGCAAGAAGCAGGATGTATTAACGGGACAATTCATTTAAATAACACTGTTAAAACATTTGAAATCAAGTATTTAAAAATCGAGGATTATATGTTAGTGTATGTTTCTAAAGAATTAAAGAAATGCTAAAAAAAACAGCTCATACAAAACTGATAGTACTTATTGATCCAGATAAATACAACCCTGAATTAATAGTATTAGCAAACAGTTGCAAAGTACATTGTTTTTTTGTGGGAGGAAGTGATGTGAAATCAGGTCTGATTGACAAAACCATCAAATCTATCAAATCATTAACCAAGAAACCAGTCATTATTTTTCCTGGCGATGAAACACAAATTTCAAAGCATGCGGATGGAATACTGATTTTATCATTGCTATCGGGCAGAAATCCAGACTATTTAATAGGTAAACACGTCATCTCAGCCAGAAAAATAATAGCATCCAAATTAAAAACAATACCAGTTGGTTACATTTTAGTGAATGGCAACACTATATCTACCACACAAAAAATAACTAATACTCAACCAATTTCAAAAACTTCTATACTTATAAATACAGCGATTGCAGCTGAATTATTAGGCAAAAAAATGATATATTTAGAAGCAGGAAGTGGTGCAAAAACACCAATAAAAAATTCAATTATCAAGACATTAAAAAATGAAATTAATATCCCTATCATTGTAGGAGGAGGAATTAACAACATTCAAAAAGCAAATAAACTATTAAAAGAAAAGCCAGATTACATAGTTGTAGGAAACGCTTTAGAAGAAAATCCTGATTTTTTATTAGCATTAAATACACTTTTAAAATAACACTATAAGTTAACGCAAGAATAATATCGCATGAAATTAATCGTTATTACACCTTCCAGAAAACATGATCATGAAATTACTGCGATTGTAAGTATGTTTAATGCTGGACTGCAAACGTTACATGTTCGTAAAAATAAACTATCAACTTATGAGTTGGAAGATTATTTAAAAGAAATTCCTGAAAAATTTCATAACCGTATTGTGATACATTCGCACCATAAGTTAGCTTTAAAGTACAACTTAAAAGGATTTCATTTTACATCAACTCACTTAAAAAAAAGATTGAAATTATGGTGGAATACTAAAATGATTTACCTCAGAAAACCCTATTTAACTAAATCAATTTCATATAAACGCATGCATGAAATTCAGTTCGAAGAGAAAGTTAAAACGGATTACTGTTTTTTAGGTACTATGTTTAATAATATTTCTGGAGAATTATATTCAGGATTTTATAAAGAAACCGTTCTTAATGCAACAAAAAATCAACATAAAAAAATTATTGCTCGAGGTGGAATTAATACAAAAAGCGTTGAATTAGCCTACCAATTAGGATTTTATGGCGTTGCACTCTATGGTAATCTTTGGAAAAGTACGAATCCGTTTGAGAAATTTATGGATTTTACAAACTTTTGTAAAGAAAAAAACATTCCTTTAGATTAGTGAATTGGGTTGATTGGATAGCATTATTATTTGGTGTTTTAGGGGTTATTTTAACTATTCTAGAATCCATTTGGTGTTGGCCATTAGCATTAATTTCGGTTAGTATTCAGTCTTATACATTTTATCATGCTCATTTATTTGGTGATTTTTCATTACAAATTTTTTATTTGTTTAGTGGCATTTATGGATGGATGTATTGGAATAAAAATAAACTGAAACCATTTGAAGTTTCAAGTATTCCAAAAAAAATATGGTTAGTTATAATTGCTAGTGAAGTGGTATTATCTTGCTTTATATACTTAATTTTAACTTACTTCAAATCCGATCAAATTTTTTTAGATTCTATTTTAACTGCGGCAAGTTTAATTTGTACTTATTTAATGACTAAGAAATGGGTCGAAAATTGGCTTCTTTGGATTATAATTGATTTGACTTATGTATATTTATACATCATTAAACAATTACCAACTTACGCTTTATTATATGTATTTTTCAGCCTAATGGCATGTTATGGTTTTTACACATGGAGAAAAAAATTAAAAAAATTGCCATATTAGGAGCTGAAAGCACAGGAAAAACAACCTTATGCCAACAGCTTGCTAAACACTATCATACATTATTTGTTCCTGAATATGCTAGAGACTATTTTAATAGTCATGATATTAATAATTACACAATAGAGGATTTAGATATCATTGCAAAAGAACAAATTGAATTAGAAAATCAATATATAACCAAAGCAAACAAGGTTTTAATTTGTGATACAACGTTGCTAACCATTAAAATATGGTCTTTACATAAATTTAATACAGTGTCCGATTTTATTTCAAATTCGATGCCACAAATGAATTACGACTTTTATTTAATTTTAAATAATGATGTTGCTTGGATTGAAGATAATCAAAGAAAAGGTAAAACAATACGTGATCATATTTTTGAAATGAACCAAACTGAATTAGATAAAATAAACGCTAATTATTCCATTCTTAAAGGGATTAATCAAAACCGACTAGACAATGCTATAGCTATGATTGATTTATTTTTGAATTCTCAATCAAAAAATTAATTACACAATTAAAAAATAATTCTGGTTGTTCTGCATGAACCCAATGACCACTATTTTCAATTGTTTTTAGCTCATAGTTTGAAAACCGATTTGAGATATCAATCTCATCATCGGAATTTACATAATTTGACTTTTCACCACGTATAAATAATGTTTCTGTGTTACTTTTAAAAAAGGGAACTTCAACACCAACTTCATTGTATTCTTTTGTTATTGTTTTTAAATTAAATCGCCAAGCCATTTGTTTTGATTCATCTTCTCTCCAATAAATATTTTTCAATAAAAATTGTTTTGTTCCAAAATCGGATATATCATGATTTAATATGGCTTCTGCATCTTTACGAGTATTTATTTCTGAAAAATCAATTGCATTTAACGCTTTCAAAACGGCATCATGATGAGGCTCGTAAACTCTTGGTGCAATGTCAACAATAATTAATTTTTGAGCTACATTCGGAAATAATAATTCAAAAAATAAAAGTGTTTTTCCTCCCATGCTATGACCCAATAAAATTGGATTTTGTAGATGATGAGTATCAATAAATTCTTTTAAATCAGTTGCCATTGACTCATAATTCCAAACATCACTGTGTGGCGATAAACCATGATTGCGTTGATCAATGGTAAAAACATGAAAGTTCTTTTCAGCAAAACGTTTTGCTAGGGTGTTCCAATTATCACTTTGTCCAAATAAACCATGCAATATAATTAAAGGTTGACCTTCACCAAATTCTCTATAAGCTAATTTCATGATCTTAATCTTCAATATTTAAAATTAATTTGCGTAACATGTTCATGGCCGTAATTGCAGCTGTTTCAATATTTCTCATCCTATCATCACCAAATACAAATTGTTTAGTTATTATCCTTTCGTTAAAAGCTACAGCAATCCAAGTTGTTCCAACAGGCTTTTCTGATGTACCACCATTTGGACCAGCAATTCCAGATACTGCAATCGCAACATCTGCATTAAATTTTATCAAAGTTTGTTTTACCATTGCAATAACACAATCTTTACTCACTGCACCACTTGTTTCAAAAATGGATTGATCTACATTTAACAAACCATGTTTAAATTCATTATGATAAGGGACAACGCATCCATTGAAATAAGATGAACTTCCAGATACGCTTGTGATTAGATGTGAAATATATCCTCCTGTGCAACTTTCTGCCAAACCCAATTTCAATTTTTTATCCAACAAAATTTTTCCTAAAATGTCTTCTAGCTTCGGTTGTTTCTCTCCATAATGTTCGTATCCATAAATAAATTTATCAATTAATGGTTTTAATCTTTCTACTTCAAAATCTATCTTATTTCTTAATTCAATTTCATCAAAACCTTTACTACTCAATCTTAAACGAACCATTCCGGGCGAAGGTAAATACGCTAACCCAATATTATTTTCAGCCAATCCATCTTCCCAATCACTAATTAATTCGCATAAAACACTTTCACCAATGCCTTGCGTTAAAATAGTTTTGTGATAAATAAATGGCAATTCATACATTTTTTTAAAAGCTGGTATGATATCATCCATCACCATTCCTTTCATTTCGTATGGAACTCCAGGCATCGAGATAAAATGAACATTATTTTTTTCAATCCATATCCCAGGCGCCGTACCATTTTTATTACGAATAACTTTGCATCCAAATGGAACTTCAGCTTGTTTTCTATTGATAGCCGAAACGTCTTTATTTCTCTTACTAAAAAATTCAGTTACATCATTTAATACATCCTTATCTTCAACTAAATACGTATTAAAATAATCACATAAAGTTGTTTTAGTTATATCATCTTTGGTTGGTCCTAAACCACCAGTTATTAATACAACATCAGCACGTTTGCTTGCATCATTTAATGCATCTATAATGGCTTGTTTTTTATCCGAAACAGAACTCATGTGTATCACACTGATACCAGCCATATTTAACTGTTGTGCCATCCACACCGAATTTGTATTTACAATTTGTCCAATTAATAATTCATCTCCAATTGTTAAAAGTTCTGCATTCATGGTAGTAACATTATTTTTTATTAGTTTTTGATTATATATTTGACAAACTATTTTGCAAATCTACATTTAAAAATTAAACAATCATTTATGAAATCAAAATCATTATTCACTGTCATACTCATTTCAAGCTGTTATTTTTCAAAATCACAAAACATAAATAGTCTTTTAAATAAAGCTAAAGACGCCGCAATCACAAACTCTACTTCAATTATAGATGCAGCAAAATCTAATACAACAGCATCTAATGTTATTAATAAAGCAGGTGGTTTAATTGGACAAAATAAAGAACTAACAAATGAGGATGTTATTAAAGGATTAAAAGAGGCATTAACTGTTGGAACGTCTAATTCAGCAAATCTATCATCCAAAACTGATGGTTACTTAAAAAATCCAAAGATATTTATACCGTGGCCTGCTGAGGCAAAAGATATGCGCGCTAAATTAATTAAAATGGGGATGCAAAAAAAAGTTACTGAATTCGAAACTTCTCTAAATAGGGCTGCTGAAGAAGCTGCAAAAAAAGCAACTCCCGTTTTTACAGATGCAGTAACTAATATGACTATTGGAGATGGCTTCGCTATTTTGAATGGTTCTGACAGTGCCGCAACTCATTATTTAAGAGAAAAAACATTTTCTCCTCTGAAAGAAAAATTTATGCCAGTTGTGAAAGAAGCGATTGCAACAACCAAAGTCACAAGTTATTGGACTCCTTTGGCAACAGCTTATAATAAATTACCTGGCGTTAAAAAACAAAATCCAGATTTAAATGACTACGTATGTACAAAAGCCATAAATGGTTTAATGATTCTTATTTTAGACGAAGAGGCTAAAATAAGAAAAGACCCCGCAGCGCGTGTTTCAGATATATTGAAAAAAGTATTTGGTAATAAAAAATAAAATAAATTAAACATCTGTCAGACATTAGATTTTATAATGGCTGACAGGTGAGGTGTTAAAAAAATTAACTCACTAATTTTAAAAATTCTTCCAAAGAATTTAAAACGGTATTTGAAACAAAATCATAAAATTTAGATTTATTGTTTTCTACTTGAGCTACTTCCAATGAGGAATAATAAGCATATCTATTTTTTTTATCACCACTGATATTTGTAATTGGAAAGCCGTGTTGCATCAATATTAAATTCATTATTAAGCGAGAGGTTCTTCCATTTCCATCAATAAATGGATGTATAGTTACTAATCTTTCGTGCATTTCTGCTGCTAATTCAACAGGATGCATTGTTTTTTTATGATGTTCATAAAACACAAAATAATCTTCCATTAATTTATGTAACATAAATGGCTCGGGTGGTTTATGTAAACTGCCCGAAATCATAACATTAACCGAACGGTATTTACCAGCATTATGTTTATTAATACCTCGTAATATTAAACCATGTAATTGCTTTAAGATATATTCATTTAAATCAGTTTTATTTTGTACAAGATCTATAATCAACTCTACAGCCTCCGAATGATTAATCGCTTCAAGATGCTCGTGAACAGATTTACCGCTAATGGTAATACCTTTATCAACCACCAAAGCTGTTTCTTGCAAGGTTAATGTATTTCCTTCTATTCGATTACTATCAAACGTATATTGTATCCTAAAATATTCTTCTAAATTTAGAAGTTGTTCTTTGGGTAAAGGTCTTAATGCATCTAATTGTTTTTTTAAAACATCTATTTTTTTTACAACGTTTTTATCGCTACTTGGTTTTTTACCATAACTAAATTTATTTTCAGCAACCATAAGCGCTTCCAATGCAAAATCTTCTCCATCAAGTTCCTTATAAATTTTTTCTGAAAGCCATTCAATTTGCAATTCTTTCAAGGTAATTTTATAGACTTTTGAAAGTTTCTTTAACTGCTCTTTAGTTGGCAATCGGTTTCCACTTTCAAATCTATTTAATAGTGAACTATCTATATCTAGTAATCTAGATGCTTCAACGCCTGTGAGTTTCTTTTTCTCACGAACATGTTTTATTAATTCTCCAAAATTTCCCATATCCGTCAAATATACTACTTATTTTTTAAATCTTGACAATTTTAGTCAATTTTTAACATTTTAATTTAAAACAATAATGTTAACCTAATGATGGAATTATATTTTAAATACTAAATTTGTGGCACAAAAAATAATACTATGTCAACAGCAGAAAACAAAGGACCAATTTCTAAATTTATAGAACACCATTATAAACACTTTAATGCAGCAGCTTTAGTAGATGCAGCTAAAGGTTATGAAACGCATCTTACTGAAGGTGGAAAAATGATGGTAACGCTTGCCGGTGCTATGAGTACTGCAGAATTAGGTAAATCATTAGCAGAAATGATTCGTCATGGAAAGATTGATATCATTTCGTGTACAGGTGCAAACCTTGAAGAAGATATTATGAATTTAGTAGCACACAGTCACTACAAACGTGTTCCAAACTATAGAGATTTATCACCACAAGATGAATGGGATTTATTAGAAAATCATTATAACCGTGTTACCGATACTTGTATTCCTGAAGAAGAAGCTTTTAGACGTTTACAAAAACATATTCATAAAATTTGGAAAGATGCTGATGATAAAGGTGAGCGTTATTTCCCGCATGAGTTCATGTATAAAATTTTATTAAGTGACGAATTAAAACAATACTACGAAATAGATCCAAAAGATAGTTGGATGCTAGCTGCTGCTGAACGTAATTTACCAATGGTAGTTCCAGGTTGGGAAGATAGTACAATGGGAAATATTTTTGCTTCATACGTTATAAAAAACGAAATAAAAGCATCTACCATGAAAAGTGGTATTGAATATATGACTTGGCTTGCTGATTGGTATCCAAAAAACTCAGGAGGAAAAGGCATTGGCTTTTTTCAAATTGGTGGTGGTATTGCTGGAGATTTTCCAATTTGTGTGGTACCTATGTTATACCAAGATATGGAAATGCCTGAAATTCCATTTTGGAGCTACTTCTGTCAAATTTCAGATTCTACAACAAGTTATGGTTCATATTCAGGAGCTGTTCCTAATGAAAAAATTACTTGGGGTAAATTAGACGTAAATACACCTAAATTTATTGTGGAAAGTGATGCGACGATTGTTGCACCTCTTATTTTCTCTTGGATTTTAGGCTGGTAAAATATAGTTACAATTTAAATAGAAGTCGTTCATTTAAAATGAACGACTTTTTTATTACCTTTAATCTTGAATTTTAATATGATTTTAAAAATGTGTCTTAATAAATTAATAAAGCTTTTTAGTTTTCTTACTATCCTTTTTATTTCTGAATTTTCTATGGCTCAAACGCCAACGAAATATTGGGTAAAATTTAAAAACAAAACAGGTTCCCCCTATTCTATTTCTACGCCAAGCGTATATTTATCTGCAAAATCAATAACAAGAAGAGCAACTCAAGGCATTGCCATCGACTTAACTGATATTCCAGTAAATCAATCGTATATTAATTTAGTAAACGCAACAGGTGCAACAGTTTTACAAAAATCTAAATGGTTGAATGCAGCCATTGTATTAATCAATTCACCTTCACAACTATCTGCTATTAATAGTTTGACCTGTGTACTAAATTCATCTCCGGTAGGTAAATTTAAAAAAATAACTTCTGAAACATTTACTGATAAACCTATTGATTCCTATAAAAAAGCAAACGCGTCAACAGCAGCTTATAATTTCGGTCCATCCTTTACGCAAGCAAATCAAATTGGTGCAGATTGCATGCACAACCTTGGATTTAGAGGGCAAAATATAATGATTGCCGTTATTGATGATGGATTTTATCAGGCTGATATCAACCCTGTATTTGATTCATTAAGAAACGAAGGCCGCCTATTAGGTACACGAGATATTGTAACTGGAAATACAGCGGTATATGAAGATGATTCGCATGGCGCATTAGTTCTATCATTGATGGCAGGAAACTCTCCCGGTAATTTAATTGGTACAGCCCCAAAAGCAAAATATTGGTTATTACGATCAGAGGATATATTTAGTGAAAAAATAATTGAGGAAGCTAATTGGGTTGTTGCTGCCGAATTAGCAGATAGCCTTGGCGCAGACATTACAACTACCTCTTTAGGCTATACCACATTTGATAATCCTGCCGACAATCATATTTACGCGCATTTAAACGGCAAAACTTCCGTTGCTTCAATTGCCGCAACCATGGCATCTAGAAAAGGAATGGTTGTTTTAAATGCTGCTGGTAACGAAGGTAGTGGCTCTTGGCTTTACATTGGCATTCCTGCTGATGCAGATAGTATTTTATCAATAGGTTCGGTAAACGGATCTGGA
>JBIISW010000144.1:0-6066 GCA_044340865.1 Bacteroidia bacterium
AATTAGGGTCGCAAATATAAGGTATTTATTTGATAATGAACCGTTTTAAATGTTTTTTGATGCATTTTTTGTATTGATTAAAACTTAAATTATTGATTAACAGTTATTTAATGTTTTTTAGAAAGTTGAAAAAGATTAGAAATAGTCAGTGATTTAGTACCTAGACATACATTTCTCAACGATTTCTGATGTAAGTCCACATTCTAACTTATAGGATCCAATGGAATGCGGCAAGGCAAAGCATAAGTGTTCTTTTTGATTTTTTTTATCGTGTTTTAAGAAAGACACAATCAATTTTTTCGTTTGATTAGATAACGATGGATTCTTAAAAATAGTTGTGAGGTAATTTGAAATCGAATTTAATTCTGTTTTAGAAATTAATTTTTGTTGATGTGCAATTTCTGATTCAATCAACATGCCCAACGCAATGGCTTCACCGTGTAAGATGTCTTTTTTTTGATGTATGAAGGCGCTTTCAATAGCATGACCAACACTATGCCCAAAGTTTAAACTTTTACGTCTTGCTTTTTCATACAAATCTTTTTTGACGATTTTATTTTTTAATTCAATCGCTTTTGTGATGATATCTTCTGAATAAAAGGCTTCGAGTTTTTTTATTTTTTTTATTTTCTTCCAAAAGTCACTATCCGCTATTAACGCAATTTTTATGATTTCTGCATATCCATTTATAATCTGTCTTTTGGATAATGTTTCTAAAAATACTGTATTGATAAAAACACCTCGAGGCTCGTATATGGTGCCGATATGATTTTTTATACCATCAAAATCAAGACCTGTTTTTGCGCCAACACTGGCATCAACCATCGCTAATAAGGTGGTTGGAATATTGATAAAATCTACACCTCTTTTAAATGTTGATGCCACAAAACCCCCTAAATCACTGATAACGCCACCTCCTAAATTCACAATCAAACTTTTTTTATCTGCTTCAATATCGGTTAGTGCGCCCCATACTTGCATACAGGTTTCAATGGTTTTATTTTTTTCGCAACTTTCTAATTCTATAATTTCTGCGGTTGTTAGAAGGTTGCAAGAAAACAATAATTGTGATAAGCAGTGTTCACTTGTGTTTTCATCGCAAATAATAATGTATTTACTGTATTTAGTTTTAGTAAGAAATTTATTCAGTGCGTCAAAACTACGTTCTTCAATATGAATTTGATAGGAGGTGGATTTTATGATGGACATAATGAATGGTAATTAAATATAACTATTTAGTTGTTTGAGAGCCTGTTGAGCTTGTTGATTTTTCGGATTTTTTTGAAGTATTCTTAATAAATATACTTTCGATTGTTTGAAATCTTTTTTGTAAGCATACAATCCCGCTAAGTTTAATAATAATGGTTCATAATCTGGATCAATAGATAGTGCTTTAAAATAAAGAGTTTCACAAAGCACGGAATTACCGTTTACAAGTTTTATGTAACCTAAATTTGTGAGTGCAGAAACATGTTTTGGGTTTTCGTTTATGATAGATTGATAATTTTTTTCAGCATCAGCAAGCAAACCGTTAGACGCATATACTGAGGCTAATTTATTTCTAAAATCTAAAACTAAAGGAGCTAGTTCAACAGCTTTTTTAAGGTAAATTAAAGCCCTCTCTTTGTTTCCTATATTATAAAATGATTCGCCAATTCGGTAACACGTCCAAGCATCTTCATTTGAAAATGATTTCGAATGTAACTTGGTTTGCAATAAATAACTATCTGATATTTTCTGAACATAGTTTGTTACTTGTAAATAATTCATTTTAGTAAATTCTAATTGTACTAATAAATGAATATTTGCTTTAATATCACTTTCTGTCTTATTTTTTAAATAATGTGCGGCGCTATCTAAATAATATAATTTCGGTTCAAATTTTTCGTATTGATTGAGGTATGCTTTTGCTTTTACATATTGACTTGGAGATTCTTCGTTAATTGCATATAAACCAATAAATTCTTTTAGTGCTTGCTTATGTTTTTTGGTGATTGGTTTTCTAATAAAATGATCGTGCACTGTAACATGAGGAATATCAATAGAACCAGATTTTGGCATGTGACAACTCACACAGTTAGATGCTTTATTAACCCCTTTTTTATTACAAATTAATGTCGATCCAAATGTTGAATTATTTTTAATCTGCAACCTTTCATCATTAATCCCTTTAGTATCTTCTCTCACTTTATTTTTTTCCGTTCCTGCAAAATGACAATTATTGCAAGCATCATTAAAAACATTTGGATTTGTTTCTTTCACGCTAATATGAGGATTGTGGCAAGTAACACATGTTAGCGCATTTTTATATGGTTTTAATGTGTTACGACTGGCGCTCGAAAGTGCAGACTTAGTCTTTACTTTTTTAAGTGATTGAATAAAGCACGCACTTTGTTTCAATCTATCCGCATGCGAAGCCATAATAAATTCATCATCCGAATCTTTATATTTTGGTAAAAAAACTGTCATGTAATCATTTAATTTCATGCCAGGTTTAAAATCGTAAAACGATTTCCCTTCTTTTAAAATGGTGTTGCCTTGCAAATGACAACGCTGGCAAATATCAAATTGAGCATTAATTTCTAATTTGGAAGGATTTACAATACTATAATCAATGTATTTAGAGGTATCAATTTTTTTACCAGTTTGCCTTTCAGCCACATGAATACTGCCTGGTCCGTGACATCGTTCGCAATTAATACCTTCTGGAACGGACGAAAATTTATTTTCAGAGCCTAATACAAATTCAGGATAATTATTGTGACAGCTCATACATTCTAAACCAATTTTACGAGTAAAGCGTGTATTATGCCCGTTTTCGAACCCCGGAGGCAAATCCCATAGTTGTTTTTGAGTATAAAAAGTCATCGGCATTTGGTTTAAATAACCATTTACTGATTGAATGTGAGAATTAGTGTGTTGCCCTGAACCAACAATAAAATCAACTTTTTCAAGACGTTTATGTATGGTATCTTTGTTTTTAAGTCGATATTCTAAAAAGTACAGACTGTCTTTTTTCCAAAACGCTTTGTAATAGAAGTCGCCCAACTTGTCGTAAATTTCAGAATGTTTAAAGTTACCAGCTGATTTTGTTTTTGTAGCACTATCAAAACTTTTTCCCATTCCTGTTTTAATGTAGGAGTTGTAAATATCTTGATGACATAATTTACATGTATTAATGCCAACATATTTTGCTGTGTCGGAGTGATTTAAATAGAGATAATCTTGTTTTTTTGAAATCTCATTCACTTTTTTTTCATCTGTATGTTGGCATGAACTCAAAATGAATCCACACGAAATAATGATTGATTGAAATATATGTTTCAGTAAATTCAACAAGTTAAAATTAAATTTCTTCAAAAGTACTATAACAATTTTAAAATGAAATATTTGTTGACAATCATCTTAAAAAGCAATTAATTAATGATTATTTAACGCCAATGTATACATTTTCAATAAGATAAATTGCTTTCTGCAATTAAATTCATTACTTTTGCACCCTCAAAAAAAATAAACATGTCAGAAATCAGAAACATTGCCATTATTGCCCATGTCGATCACGGGAAAACAACATTAGTAGATAAAATTTTACACCAATGTAATTTATTCAGAGAAAATCAAGCTTCTGGAGAATTAATCCTTGATAACAACGACTTAGAGCGCGAACGTGGTATTACCATTTTAGCAAAAAACGTTTCTGTTACTTACAAGGGAACAAAAATTAATATTATTGACACACCAGGCCACGCGGATTTTGGAGGGGAAGTTGAACGTACATTAAACATGGCGGATGGTGTAATTTTATTAGTGGATGCTTTTGAAGGACCAATGCCACAAACACGTTTTGTGACTCAAAAAGCAATTGCTGCTGGTAAAAAAGCGATTGTGGTTATTAATAAAGTTGATAAACCAAATTGTCGTCCTGAAGAAGTTCACGATAATGTATTTGATTTATTTTTTAATTTAGATGCAAGTGAAGATCAATTAAACTTCCCAACAGTATTTGGTTCAAGTAAAAATGGTTGGATGGGCGCAGATTACAAGAATCCAACAACGGATGTTACTTACTTACTAGATACTATCTTAGAGAATATTCCTACAGCACCTGAGCGTGTGGGTTCATTACAAATACAAATTACATCTTTAGATTATTCATCATTTATTGGTCGTATCGCCGTTGGCCGTGTGTTTCGTGGAATCATCAAAGAAAACATGCCTGTGTCTGTTGTAAAACGTGATGGTAGAATTCAAAAATCTCGCATTAAAGAATTATTTGTATTTGAAGGTTTAGGAAAAGTAAAAGTAACTGAAGTTCAAACTGGAGATATTTGTGCATTTACTGGAATTGAAGGTTTTGAAATTGGTGATACAGTTGCTGATTTTGAAGATCCTGAAGCAATGCCAACAATGAAAATTGATGAGCCAACGATGAGTATGTTGTTTACAATTAATAACTCTCCTTTCTTTGGTAAAGATGGTAAGTTTGTTACGTCTCGTCACTTACGCGATCGTTTATTTAAAGAATTAGAAAAAAACTTAGCAATGCGTGTTGAAGAAACAGCATCTCCTGATTCTTATCTAGTATTCGGACGTGGTATTTTGCATTTATCAGTTTTAATCGAAACAATGCGTCGTGAAGGATATGAGTTACAATTAGGCCAACCACAAGTAATTGTTAAAGAAATTGATGGTAAAAAATGTGAGCCAATTGAAGTATTGACGGTTGATGTTCCTCAAGAGTCTGCAAGTAAAGTTATTGATTTAGTAACGCAACGTAAAGGTAATTTATTGATCATGGAAGCTAAAGGAGATTTAACTCACATCGAGTTCGAAATTCCTTCACGTGGTATTATTGGATTACGTAATAATGTGTTAACTGCAACAGCTGGTGAAGCTATTATGGCACATCGTTTTAAAGATTATGAACCTTGGAAAGGTCCAATTCCAAGCCGTATTGCTGGTGTATTAATTAGTAAAGATAAAGGAACAGCTGTAGCTTATTCTATTGATAAATTACAAGATCGTGGTAAATTCTTCGTTGAAGCTGGTGATGAAATTTATCCAGGTATGGTTATTGGAGAACATATTCGTCCTGATGATTTAGTTGTAAATATTTGTACTGAAAAACAATTAACCAATATGCGTGCATCTGGTACTGATGATAAAATGCGTATCGTTCCAAAAATTAATTTTAGTTTAGAAGAAGCTATGGAATACATCCAGGGAGATGAATACGTTGAAATTACGCCAAGCTTTATTCGTTTGCGTAAAATTTATTTAGATGAAAATGAGCGTAAACGTTTTGGAAAACAATTAGTATCTTAATTAAATTTCTAATTACAAACGTGATATTAAAAAGGCAAAGAAATTCTTTGCCTTTTTTAATTAAAAAATAGTTTGTTTTCTATTTTCAATTTATAACTTTAACCATATTATGAAACCTTCATTTGATGAAATATACATGGACCTTGCTGAGAAATTAGCATTGCGTTCACATTGCGTAAAAGCTCAAGTTGGAGCTGTATTAACTAAAGATACTCGTATTGTGTCATTAGGTTACAATGGCCCTCCAGCTGGCACTCACAATTGCGATATAGAGTTTCCGGAAGACGGTTGCCCCAGAGATAGTAAAGGGAGTTGTTCTTTAGCCTTGCATGCTGAACAAAACGCAATTTTGTACGCTGTAAAAAACAATACTGCAATTGAAGGTTCAACATTATACGTGACTCTTTCCCCTTGTATTGCCTGCGCGCGCGTTATTTATACTACAGGAATTAAAAGAGTATATTACAAACATAGCTATGCTGATTATAAAAAAATCCCAACGGATGAAGGCGTAGAATTTCTTCGCAAATTTGGTGTTGAGGTTGTTCATTATAAGTAACAAAAAAATTTTAGTTGTATGTTAATTCGATTCTTTTTTAGTTTTTTAATTTTATGTTTTCTCCAAATTGATTGCTATTCGCAAGAAAGCGCCAGCCCGCCAAAAAAAGAGCAGTCTTTGAAAAGTAAGCGAAAGCTTCGTAAAGCAGATAAAAAAAAGTGGAAGGAGGAACGTGCCAATCA
>JBIISW010000031.1:0-19863 GCA_044340865.1 Bacteroidia bacterium
AAATTCTTTTTTTTCAGCTTTATTAATTAAATCTTTTTCGGTTTTACCTTTGTATTTTTCGCTTAGTGTTTTATAAACTCGGGTTAACTCTAAATTATCAGCATCAATATTTCTACCGTCTTTATTGCCAATGAAATTCCAACCATGTATATCATCGATATAACCATTTTTATCATCATCAATTCCATTTCCAGCAATTTCATTTGGATTTGTCCACATCACATCTTTTAAATCTTCGTGGTTATAATCCACTCCACTATCTAAAACACCAACAATAATAGTTGTAGCTTTTTTTCCTTTTAATAGTTCCTCATAAGTTCGCTCAGTACTTACACCGTTTACTTTATTTTGAGTGATGTCTAAGTTGAACCAATTATCTGGACGTTTTGCATTTTGAGATTGAGCAGAATACGCAAAAAATAAACCTGCTATGATTATTATTTTTTTCATGATGTTGTTTTTATGTAAAACTAAATTAAAGTAATTTTTTATAATAGAATTATGTTTTGTTTCAATAGTGAATAAATTGGTGTTAAGCGGTTAATTACAGATTTGAGAAATACCTTGTATCAAATCATGTTTTGTGATGATATGAACATGCCCTGCTAAATCAGTCATTAATACGGCATTGTTTTCTTTTGTAATTAATTTAGAAACATCTTCCATTGGTGCTTGTGGGCTTACCATTGGAAATGGCGCATCCATTAGTTCTGCAACTGTTTTTGTTTTTAATGAATTATCTTCAAATAATTTAGAGAACAATACACTATCATTTAACGAACCAATAAAGTTGTTTCCATTTTTTACTGGTATTTGAGATATTCCAAATTTATTCATTAACGATAAAGCTTCATGAATACTTGCAGAAGAGTCAATTGTAACTAGTTTTTGATTTTTATGTCCAGTAATTAAGTCGATTGCTTTTGGTTTTTTAATTTCAAGGAAGCCTCTATCTCGCATCCAATCATCGTTAAACATTTTTCCTAAATAACGTGTTCCATGGTCATGAAAAATAACCACAACCACATCACCTGCTTTAAATTTATCCTTCATTTGTAATAAACCAGCCATTGCTGAACCAGCACTATTTCCGGCGAATATACCTTCTTCACGAGGAATTCGGCGTGTCATTATTGCCGCATCACGGTCTGTTACTTTTTCAAAATGGTCAATTAAATCGATATCCACATTTTCTGGTAAAAAATCTTCACCGATACCTTCTGTTATGTAGGGGTGAATTTCATTTTTATCAATGATTCCAGTTTCTTTTAATTTTTTAAAGATTGAACCATATGTATCAATTCCTAAAATTTTAATATTTGGATTTTTTTCTTTTAAATATTTTCCTGTGCCACTGATAGTACCTCCAGTCCCAACTCCAACAATTAAATGCGTGATTTTACCTTCTGTCTGTTCCCAAATTTCAGGCCCCGTTTGTTCATAGTGTGCAGTAGAATTTGATTTATTGTCGTATTGGTTTGGTTTCCATGAATTAGGAACTTCTTTTTCTAATCGTGATGAAACAGAATAATATGATCTTGGATCTTCAGGTTCTACATCAGTTGGACAAACAACTACCTCAGCACCAAAAGCGCGCAATGCATCTACTTTTTCCTTACTTTGTTTATCAGTAGTTGTGAAAATACATTTATAACCTTTTATAATTGCTGCAATAGCTAATCCCATTCCTGTATTTCCACTAGTTCCTTCAATAATGGTTCCACCTGGCTTTAAACGGCCGTCTTTTTCAGCGTCTTCAATCATTTTCAACGCCATTCTATCTTTAATAGAGTTTCCAGGATTTGTCGTTTCTATCTTTGCTAAAACAGTGCAAGGTAAATCCTTTGTAATATTATTAATACGAACCATTGGTGTGTTACCAATTGTTTCTAGGATATTGTTTGATATTTTTCTGAACATAATTTAATTTTGAGTAAAAATAAAAAAAGCTGATTGATTATTTGTGAAGTGTTGTAAAATGTTGGTAACTCTTTAGTGACGGATTTTTTAAAAATTGTCGTACCATTGACGTTGACGAGGCACTTTTATATCGCTCATCATACTTGTTTTTAAATTAATTGTTAGGCTGTAACTTTTTCTAAAACCAAATGGAACCCAATCAATACGAGCTTCCCAGCAATGTAAATCCCTATAAATATTTAAACTTGTGTAACTCAGATTTTTATTTGTAAAATCATAACCACTCGTTGCACCAAATTTCCAATACTTTGTAATATTAATATCTCCACTAAAATTAAGTGTTTGTACTTTTTCAATATTACTAGCAGTTAATCGAGTTAATCCAATATTGTAATACATATTTAAGGTCCAAGGCAATTGTTGTTGCGCTTGATCTGGTTTTTTAGCCAATGTATTTTGCTCTGCTCCATTAGTTAAATCAGGTTTTTTTATAATAGATTGAAGTGTAGATGAATTTAAATTAACATTAACCGCAATATTTCCATTTGTAAATCGAGCTAATTTGCCATTTTCATTAAATTCAAATTGTTTACTTCTGTATTTTGTAGTAAAGTCATAATGGTAAGGATCAAAATTTGAATTAAAAACAATATCAAAATAGTTGAATAGTTTTGTTCTACCTGTTACTGTTACTAGACTCATTTTAAAACTATCGGCAGCAAAATTATAATTGCCTGCGAGACTTAAATTTTGAAGAATAACGACTTTCTTATTTACATAACCAGTGTCTGTTTTCTTTCGTGTTTTAGCTTCTAAATTATTATTTAAATTGACCCCTAAGCTATTTTGCTTTCCTTGCGAAGGACCGTTAAATAAGGTGTTTTCAAATATTGAATATTTTGTATATTTTTTTGAAGTTGTATCTGTGAGGATATCTTTCCAAAATCCAAATTGTTTGTCTCCAAAGTCTGGACGATACGTATAATTAAGTGTAGGGATTAACAGATGTCTAATTTGTTTTATTTTATTGGATTTAAAAAAATAATCCATAAATAGTTTGGTTGTAAACGATGTGTTAAAGTTAGCGTCGTAACCTGTTTTAAAATCTTTTTTTATTGTGTTTGAAGTTGAGTTGGTGGTGTAATTAAACTCTTTTTCAGTTGTCTTCGTATACATCACCGCACTTAAATTAATGGCTGGCGTTACTGTAAAATATTTAAATAAAGTTACATTGGTTGAAATAGGTAATGTGTGTTTAATTCCATATTTTAAGCTATCTCCTATACTTCCTTTAAAAATTGTAGAATCTTTTCCTGATAAGCTATTGCGAGCTTCAAATAAATAACTTATTCCTATTTTATCTAATGGATTTTGTTTAATACGGGTTTCATTTTTAAAAGGATAAAATCGATTCACATTAAATGTGACTTCAGGAAATGAAATATCCATTTGACGTGTTGTTGTATTTTGATTATGCCTTGCGTTTAAGCTAATTGAAGATAATTTGAATGACCTCGTAAAATTGATATTTGATTGAAATGTATTGGTTAAATATTGGCCCGTGTTTAAAGAGTTTAATGTATTGTATTTAGAAGTTCTAATATTAACATCACTGCTAAATCTCATGTTTGGATTTCTTTTTTGGTCTTGAATGTGCCTCCAATTGATAGACATGTCTTTTTGTGTTGATAATGAACCTGGAATTTCTTTATCACCAGATTTAAATTCAGAGTAGCCTAATGTTAAAGCTCCACTGTATTTATAGTTGATATTGTAATTATTGATGGTTCTTAATCCCCAGCTTCCATAACTATAGATATCTCCACGTATTGTCATATCAGTTTTATCATTAATTCCCCAATAAAACCCTCCATCTTTTAAATAAAAACCAAGATTATCACTATTGCCGTAAAAAGGAATCATAATACCTGAATGTCTTTTCTTTGTATTAGGAATATATCCAAATGGCAAACCTAATGGGGTTGGAACGCCTCCTATTTCTAAATATAAAGGACCAGTTACAATTTTATCATCGGGGATTATTTTAGCCTTGTTTGTTTTAAACATGGTGCGTGAATCTTCAAATTGGCAAGGAATGCAACTCAATTTACTAAAATAAGTGACGTTGTTACTGTCCTTTTTAACTTCTTTGCCTCTTAAGATAAGATCTCCTTCTTTTGTGATGATATCGAATATTTTCCCTTTTTTTGTTTTTAAATTATAAATCATTTTTCGGCAACTAGATTCCTTATCACCGTCACTGAATACTGGGTTTCCAATTTCATTGCCTAAACTATCTTTCCTTCCAAATGCAGTAATTGTATTTTTTGTGTTATCAATTTCAAAGAATTCAGCTTTTAGCTCTGTTTCTTCGTATTTAACATAAGCATCTCCAAATAAAAATATTTTTCTTCCTTCTGTTTCGTATCTAATTGAGTCACGTGCATTATATATTATACGATTTTCTAACGATTCATCATCATTAATAGAATCAACCGTAACTCGTTTTGTGGTGTCTTTTGGTAATTGCTGGGGAATAGGAGTAACATCTTTTGATTTAGGCTGTTGACTATTTTTTTTCACGTTATTTTGAGAAAAACAAGCCAAGTCAGTTATTAACAATAACATCAGTAAAACAAATATGCGTTTATGCGAAATAATACAATCTAGGGTTTAAATTTACTAATCTGTAAAGCTAACAATATCATTATTAAATGTCTAAATTTTTTAAATATTCAGTGCTAAAAAAATATAATTTATTTTTTACCATTTTCGTGTTATTTATATTTTTTAGTTCATTTACTAAGGCAAAGGATGAACCCAAACATAAAGTTAAAACGGTCGTTATTGATGCAGGACATGGTGGCAAAGACCCAGGTTGCAGTGGCCACATTCATAATGAAAAAACAGTGGCGTTGGCTGTTGCATTAAAATTAGGAAAGTACATAGAAGAACATATTAAAGATGTTCGTGTCATTTATACTAGAAAAACTGATGTTTTTGTTGATTTAGAAGATAGAGCAAAAATTGCCAACGATAATAATGCTGATTTATTTATTTCAATTCACTGTAATGCAGCAGGAAAGCCAGTATTGATTAAAGATAAAGTTACAGGTAAAATGCGACCTAAAACCTATAAAAATAAAAAAGGTAAAGTGGTGGTTGTTGAAACTTCTAATCCAGAGCCTTATGGTTCAGAAACGTATGTCATGGGCTTGAAAAATGAGGAAGGGAAAATGAAGGTTGCACAAAGAGAAAATTCAGTTATTTTATTAGAAGATAATTATGAATCCAAATACCAAGGTTTTGATCCGGATAGTGAGGAAAGTTATATTATTATGAGTAATTATACTTCAGCATACGTATTGCAAAGTGCTGGTTTAGCAATGAAAATTCAGGAAGAATATTCAAAAAAAGCAAGTAGAGTTGATAAAGGCGTTCATCGTCAAAGTATTTGGGTATTATGGAGAACAGGAATGCCAAGTGTATTAACCGAAATAGGATATCTAACCAACCCACAAGAGGAGTTGTTTTTAGGATCAGATAAAGGACAAACCTATATGGCTGCTTGTTTATTAAGAGCTTTCAGAAAATATAAGGATGAAGTGGAAGGTCGTAAACAGGTTTATGATGACGAATTTGAAAATCAAAAACCATTAGAAAAAGAAGTTCACAGGTCTTATAAGGAACAACTTCCAGTTCCCACTGAATCAAATGATCAAATTATTAAGAGTGATTCTAATACTGTAAAAGTTGAAGTAATTAAAGATAATCCGCAATCTAATGAGGTAATAAATCAATTAAATAATGCATTAGAGGATGAAGCTTACAAACAAAAAAAATACAGACAATTAGTGGTTTTAGCTGATTTAAATTTTAGAAATAAAAATTACAGTGATGCAAAATCATTTTATAATCAGGCCATTAACCTTAATATAAGCAACGACCTATATCCATCTAAGAGAATTAAAAGTCTTGATTCTATTGAAAATATAATGAAGAATGTGGTAGATTCTAACATTGATTTGATTCAACCTCCTATTAAAAAAGACCAAATTGTTTTTAAAGTTCAATTTGCGAGTAGCGAAAAAGAAATGGATTATAAAACTACGTATACTCAACTAAAAGACCTTTCATTTTATAAAGTTGGACAAGTATTTAAATATACATCTGGTCAATTTCAAACGTTTGAAGAGGCTACTCAACGTCAAATAGAATTGAGAGATAGTGGTTTTAAAGATTGTTTTGTTGTTGCTTTTAAAGAAGGTTTAAGAATGGATATAACGGAAGCGAAAAAAATTAGCGGAACAAAATAAAATTATTGAATTGTATTTTTAAAATTCAACTTTTTCTAATTGACTACAAACACGTTCAAGTAACATCGTTATAATGCGTTTTGTGACTTCCTTTTTATTTTGATTGTAGAACGTAATTTCTTCGTGAGTGAAATGACCAATAATGACTCCAAATAACATTTGTTTTTGCTGAATGTTGTTCTTGAATATATCGTGAATTCGTTCAATTTTTTTGGTTTCAGTTAGGTTTTTTACAATGACTTTGTGTTCAGCCAAGAAATTATTAATGAGTGCCAAAATTATTTCGTTTTGTAATTTTAAAATTGGACGAAGACTTACACTTTGAAAAATTTCAAAATCAGTTGATTTTGTATTGTCGATGTCTATTTTCGGACGAATACTTTTTAAAAGAGTAGATCTGTTATTCATTAGGCTAAGGTATTCAAAAATATGAATAAATGAGTTTTAATTTAACTCTGTTGAAATACAAATATGCTTTTACCTTGTTCAAAATTATCAATGTTCATTTTTTTGAAGCTTACTTTGCTCTTTTCATCTATTAAAGAAAAAACCAATTCGATTGGTTGTATTGTTGTATATAAATAATTAAAGTGAATTATTTGATCATCAATTTTCTCAATATCTATTTTTTGTTGATTCACTATTTCACAGAAAACACCTTTTTTTAAAACCCTTTTGCCAAACGTAATCATTCTTACATTTATCCCATTGATTCCTCGATTGTATTCTATTCGTTCAAATGTATTAAGATTATTAGTTTCAATGTTGGTACTAATTAGTTTTTCTAAATCATCTGATTTATCTTCAATTATTCGGTAATAATCATCATTAACAAAGTCGTTTTCAGATTGAAACAAAGCTTTGTATTTCATAAAGTCTTTTTCTGTTTTAAAGACTTGAATTGTTTTTTGATTTAATTCCATCTCTTCGATATCTATCAGAAAATCATGAAATGGTTGATACGTTTTAGAATCATAACTGTAATCTTCTAACTTCAATGGTTCACAGAACTCGTTAGGATTTTCTTTTATTTTATAATGCGTTAGGTTAATATTGTCCATACAATTATAGTTTTAAATATTATTATTCATCTTCAGTTTTATTAGCAGCTATATCTGTTTCAATAGGCCCGTCAATGGCAGCGTAAATCCTCCAGGTTGAATAAACATTTTTATTTAAGGTATTGCTCAAAACAATAATAGTTAAACTATCATTTAACCTGCGATGAAAAGCGGTCCGATAACCATGCCACCAGCCGTTATGAAAAACTTCTTTATTTAGATCGTCCATGTTTTTCATTCGCCATCCGAAACCATAATTACTTAATTTTTTTTCTGCACTATACGGCTTGTAAGCTAATGCTTGCGTTTCAGGTTTTAATAGTTTATGTTGGTATAAGGCGGCACTTAATAAAAATAAATCATGTGTGGTTGTGTAAATGCCTTTATCACCAACGACACCATCAAATCGATCATTGCCTATTTGTTTAAAATTTGTGGTATAACCAAAAGTCAGATTAGGATTAAAAAAATCAAGATTAATTAATGTGTGAGTATGAGTCATTCCTAATGGAATAAATAATTCTTGAGTTAAAAAATCACTGTATGTTTTTCCAGAAAGTCTCTCGATGATTAAAGCGAGTAGGGCATAGTTTGTATTGCTATAATTAAAACGCGTGTCTTGTTTGTGATATTGTTTGGGCTGATATTTAGCCATTAAATCGCAAACATCTTTATTACACAATTGTTTTGTTTCATCTTTTAAATAATCGCAACAAAAATAGGTGTAGTTTGGTAATCCAGAACGATGTGTGAGTAAGTGTTTAATCGTAATTTGTTTATAGGGAAATTCGGGTAAAATATCACAAACTCTTTTATCTAAATGTAATTTACCTTGTTCATATAAGATAAGAATACCAATGCTAGTGATAACTTTTGAGACCGATGCCAATTGAAAAATAGAAGAATCGGTTAAAATTTTATTTTTTTCTTTTACAGCATATCCAAAAGATTTTTGATAGATAATTTGATTACCTTTTGCTATTAATACATTGGCATTAAATTGATTTTGTTTGTGCATTTTATTGAACAAGGTATCTAATCTAAAAATTTCTTTTTTAAATTTAATAGAATCAATTTTACTGTAAATAGTTGGTTTTTCAGGAGATTTATAATTAATTATTCCTGCTGATGTTTCTTGCTGATTACAATTTACAATGAGGAAGGATAATAGTATAGTTGATATAATGTATTTCATTAATTTGTTTTTGTAGAAATGTCAGTGTTATATTTATGGTAATCCAATTTGTTATTCCAATAGTTCATTTGCTGTTTAACCCAGGCTTTCCGTTTTTGAATGTAATTATTTGCTGGATTTGCTTTGTAATTTAAAGGGCTAGGTAAAATTGCTGCAATGGCGGCTGCTTCATCTTTTGAGAGATTTGAGGCTGATTTTTTAAACCAAAATTGAGAGGCGGCTTCAGCACCATAAATTCCATTTCCCATTTCGATGCTATTGAGATATACTTCCATGATGCGTTCTTTGTTCCAGAAAAACTCAATTAATAAGGTAAACCAAGCTTCTAATCCTTTTCTTAAATAGCTTCGCCCTTGCCATAAAAAAACATTTTTTGCTGTTTGCTGTGTAATTGTACTGCCACCTCTTATTCTTTTTCCCACCTCATTTTCTTTCAATGCTTTTTGAATCGCTCCAAAATCAAAACCACTATGTTTTAAATAGTTTTGATCTTCACTGCAAACAACGGCTAATTGTAGTTGCGGTGAAATATTTTGAAGTGATACCCAATCATGCTTCATCATGATTTCATTTCCTGCGCTTTTTTGTTCTGCGCATCTAATAATCATTAGTGGGGTTATAGGCACAGGCATCCACCTATAAATCACAACAGATGCTGTCGAAAGTATAACAAACAGTAATCCTGTTTTCCAAATGATTTTAAATATTTTCCCTAAAATGGTTTTCAATTGTATGTAAAAATATTATTTAATTTATTTTTTGCGTACCTTGTATTTTTATTTTAGCAACATCTCTTTCTTAATAACATGACTAAAAAACAAATCTATAATATTTTAATTATTGCCGTCTTAGGACTAATTGGTCTGTATTTATTTAATAAATATAAAGTTGCTCCAAAAATGGATGTTGTAAATTTATCGGTGGTTGATTCAACCTCAAAGCCTTTTGATATTCATTCATTAAAAGGAAAAAAAACAATCGTGGCTTTCTACGCTTCTTGGTGTCCTGATTGCATTAAAGAACTTCACGTGTTGAATGAAATAAAAAATGAGAAATTAAACGACGTTGATGTTTTAGCGATTACTGACGAAACGATTGAGAAACTAAATACATTTAAAAACAAAAAACAATTTCCTTTTACTTTTTTAAAATTGACAAAATCATTCAACGAATTAAAAATATTTTCTATTCCAACAGTTTATTTATTGAATACTAAAGGGGAAGTTGTTTATCAAAAAGTCGGATATATCAATTGGAAAGATGAATCTGAATTATTGCATTTAAAAACACTTATGGATTGATTAGGCTAAAAAAATCCACATGACATTTTTCTCATTATAAAGTCTATTTATTTTATAACTCTTTTTTCATAAAATTCCTTAATTTATGAGATTTCCATTTATTAAAGTCAGAAATAATAAATATATTTAAGGCTCGAAAAATTAATGAATTATGGTAAAGATAAAATTTGGAACTGATGGATGGAGAGCATTAATTGCTCAAGATTTTACTGAAGAAAATGTAGCAAGAGTAACAGAGGCAACCGCATTATGGTTAAAGAAAAAGTTTGAAAACCCAAGTGTGGTTGTTGGACACGATTGTCGTTTTGCAGGAGAATTGTTTGCACACACCACAGCAAAAGTTTTTTTAGCTCACGGTATAAAAGTATATTTAGCAAAGGGTTTTATATCAACACCAATGATATCGCTCGGTGCTGTAAAATATAAAACGAGTTTGGGAATTATTATTACAGCTAGTCATAATCCCCCAGCATATAATGGCTATAAAATTAAAGCGCATTATGGCGGTCCTTTAGGCCCTGAATTAGTTCAAGAAATTGAAGATGCCATTCCTGAAATTTGTCAGGCTGATTTTAAATCAGTAAATTTTGATAAAGCGAAAGCTGATGGATTATTATTAGATGCGCCTTTAGAAGACATGTATATCAAGCATGTTGAAGATAATTTTGACTTAAAAGCAATTAAGGATTCTAAAATGAACCTTGCTTATGATAGTATGTTTGGCGCGGGTAAAAATGTAATGAAACGTTTATTTCCAGAAATCTATCATTTACATGGTGATGATAATCCTGGATTTCATGGACAAGCACCAGAACCCATTCATAAAAATTTATTAGAGTTTAGTGATTTCATTAAAGAAAAAGGAAACATTTCTTGTGGTTTAGCAACTGATGGAGATGCCGATAGAATAGGGCTTTACGATAATGAAGGAAATTTTGTGGATTCACATCATATTATTTTACTGTTAATTCATTATTTAGTGAAATATAAAAAACAAACTGGTAAAGTTGCCACAGCGTTTAGTACTACCGTAAAAATAAATAATATGTGTAAACATTATGGTTTACCATTAGATGTTGTAAAAATTGGTTTTAAATACATCTGTGGAATTATGGTTACCGAAGATGTTTTAGTTGGTGGAGAAGAGAGTGGGGGAATTGCCATAAAAGGTCATATTCCTGAGCGCGATGGTATTTGGATGGGATTAGTCATTTGGGAATTTATGGCTAAAACAGGTAAATCATTAAAAGAATTAATTCAGGAAGTATATGATATTACGGGCACATTTTGGTTTGAGCGAAATGATTTAAAAATTGATGAAGTTACTAAACAAAGAGTATTAGAGAATTGTAAGTCCAATTCGTATACTAAATTTGGCAAATACACAGTTTCTCGTGTTGATGATTTAGATGGTTATAAATTCTTTTTTGATGAAAATACGTGGATGATGATTCGCCCAAGTGGAACAGAACCTGTTTTAAGAGTTTATGCAGAAGCTGCCACCAAAGAAATAGCTTTTGATATTTTGGACGACACCATAAAAGTGTTGTTAGATAAATAAAAATGAGTTCATAAAAAAAGCCTTCATACAGAAGGCTTTTTTTATGAACGACTAAACCAATAATTGCTCATGAAAACCACCAATTTCTTCTAGCTTATCAATAAAATGAATTTCTAAAATCCATTCTCTATTTAATCCATTAACATCTGAATCATTCATTATTTTTAGATTATCAGGATGAATGTAATTTTCAATTTCTTCACCTTGAATCGTTTCATGAGGAAAATTGCCAATTAAATGTCCACCAATTGGGCCTGCCCATTCCCAGCCATATTTTGGAGCTAAAGAAGAAATGAACTCGTAAAACTGTGCCCCTGTTAAATTTGAATGATTGAAATAATAGTCTCTGGCTTCTTTCCAAGCTAATTCCACATCTTGTTTTAATTTATGTTTTTTGGGATTATTACCTATAACATAAGTTCTACCAACATCTGCTTCCCATTCTTCAAACACAGGACCAAAATCAAAAAATAAAATGTCATCCTCTTTAATAGTTAAGTTTTCAGGATTTTCTCGGTAAGGCAATAATGTGTTTTTTCCCACTCTTACAATGCGCTTATGCCAGTATTTTTTTATTCCAAATAAATCAAAAGCAAGGTCAAAAATTTCTTTATTAAGTTCTGTCTCTGTTTTTTTTGAACAAATTAAACCTTTAGTTTCTATCTCATTAAATAACTGTAACGCTTTATTTTCCGCTTCAATTAAATTTTGTATTTTATTGCTAATCATTTTGTTAGTTTATTTTATTAAAGTTATACTATAAACAAGCCAATCGTAAAGCTTGCATATATTCTAATCCTTTATGTTGAGCAAAAGCAATATTTTTATGTGGAATGGCTTCCGGATTTTTATAAAACTCTAAAACTTTAGTAATACTATCTTCTCTTAAAAGATGTAACATTGGGTAAATCGAACGATTGGTATAATTTGCAGGATCTAAGTCATTAGAGCCTTCAAAACAATAATCGGGATGAAAACTTGCTAATTGATATATGCCATCGTATTTGTTTTTCGAAATCCAACGTTCGGCTTTATTAATAAGTTTCAAATAAGAATCAAAATTTGTAAAACAATTTTCGAAAATAATAAAAGTAGTTTCTAAGTGATTGTTTTCATTTAAGTAATTTATTTCTTTTTCTAATATTGAAATACTTTCTTCTTCACAAAGATTTGATTGAACAGAATAATGAATTGTTTTTTTTAATAGTGCTTTAGCTGCAAATGGGCAAAAATTACAATCCACAACAACTTGCTTAATCCATTTTTCTGTTTGTTCTATTATATCTTTATCTAGCATATTTGTTTAAGCTAATATCCGTATTTTTGAATTTCAAAATCATATGCAAGATACAATAAATCATTCTATTGAAATATACACAGACGGAAGTTGTCATACACAGTTATGTGTTGGAGCTTGGGCAAGTATTATTTTAGCAAATGAAGATGTTATAAATTTATCAGGTGTGGTTGAAAATACAACCCATAATCGGATGGAAATTTTAGCTGTTATAAAAGCCTTAGAATTTGTTCTAGAGAAAATAAATCATTCCAATCTTAAAATTACAGTTGTTTCTGATAGTCAGTATGTTGTTGGATTATTAAATAGGCGCCCAAAATTTATTTTAAGTGATTATAAAACAAAAGCTGGTAACGATATAAGAAACAAAGACTTAGTGTTAAGTTTGTTTAATGTTACAGATAATTTAAATATTGATTTTGTGAAAATTAAAGCTCATCAAAAACCAACAGGTGTAACTAATTACAATAATGAAGTAGATAAATTATGCAGAAGTTTGGTGCGGAAAAACTTGTGCAATTTATAGGGTTTCAGCTTTTAATTATTTCAGGCATGGTCTCATTGAATATCCTTTCATTGTTGGTTTTATTATTGTTTTTAACATGTTGCCATTTGTTTTTTAATCGGAAATAAAAAATAATGCAAAAAAAAAGCTCAAACTAAGTTTGAGCTTTTTTTTATACTAGTTAAATACTAGTGCTTTTTTCCACCTTTAGTAGCTTCAGCAGCTTTAGCTAAAGAATCTGCAGTAGCAGTAGCTTTTGCTAAAGAATCAGCAGTAGCAGCAGCAGCAGCTTCCATTTCAGCAACTTTTGCTAAAGAATCAGCAGCAACTTGATTAGCAGCAGCGATAGAATCTTCTTGAGCTTTAGCTTTAGCAGCTAATTCTTCTTTAGAAGGACCACAAGATACAAATGCAACTGACAATGCAGCTACAGCAACGATTGATAATACTTTTTTCATTTTTTAAGTTTTGTTAAGGTTTATTAATACGATGGCAAAATTACATGTTTTTTTGAATTAACGTTAAAAAAAGAGAAAATATTTTTTTATTTTTTAACAATCACATTGTTAATAGTTTTAAAAAGCCTATAAAACGTACATTTGCACCATGATTTACAAACTATTTTTAAGACCATTTCTTTTTAGAATTAGCCCTGAAAAAGCCCATTATTTAACGTTTGACTTGTTAAAATTGGCAATTGGACATGCTTTTGGTCGATTTTTCGCAACTTGTTTATATAATTTCAGTAATCAAAAACTAAAAAAACAGTTATTTGGCTTAACTTTTGAAAATCCAGTTGGTTTAGCTGCTGGTTTAGATAAAAATGCTACTCATTTTAATGAATTGTCTTGTCTTGGTTTTGGATTTATTGAAATTGGGACATTAACACCGAAACCTCAACCGGGTAATGATAAACCTCGATTATTTAGATTACCAAAGGATAATGCACTAATTAATAGAATGGGATTTAATAATATAGGCGTTGATGAAGCTGTAATTAAATTAAAAAATAGAAAAACAAATACCATTCTTGGAGGAAATATCGGAAAAAATAAGCTTACTTCAAATGAGGATGCCATTAAAGATTATGAATATTGTTTTTTAGCATTATTTGATGTAGTTGATTATTTCGTTGTAAATGTTAGTTCGCCAAATACCCCAAATTTAAGGGATTTACAAGATAAGGAACCATTAACACATCTATTAAATCATCTTCAAAATATCAATAATGCAAAGTTGAAACGAAAACCTATTTTATTGAAAATTGCACCCGATTTAACGAATTCACAGTTAGATGATATTATTGAAATTGTATCCGTCACTAAAATTGATGGAATTATTGCGACAAATACCACGCTTGCTCGCGAGCCTTTGAGTTATTCTAAAAAATTTATTGAACAAATAGGTATGGGAGGTTTGAGTGGTAAGCCTTTAGCAAAAAGAAGTACAGAAGTGATAGCTTATTTAAAGACAACATCTAATAATGCATTTCCAGTCATTGGAGTAGGTGGGATTCATTCAGTTAAAGATGCTATGGAAAAATTGGATGCTGGCGCTGATTTATTACAATTGTATACTGGATTTGTATATGAAGGTCCATCTTTAATAAAAAAAATTAATAAAGCTATCCTATTAAGAAAATGAAAATAGTTGAATGTCCACGCGATGCCATGCAAGGTATCAAAGAGTTTATACCAAGCGATATTAAAGCAACGTATATAAATTCTTTATTGAAAGTTGGTTTTGATACCATTGATTTTGGTAGTTTTGTTTCACCAAAAGCGATTCCTCAGTTAGTTGATACAGCGGAAGTTTTAAATCAATTAAATTTATCAGCTACAAAAAGTAAATTACTTGCAATTGTTGCAAATCAGAGAGGAGCAGAAGACGCGTGTCATTTTCAAGAAATAAATTATTTAGGTTTTCCATTTTCAATTTCAGAAACCTTTCAGCAACGCAACGCTAATTCAAGTATTGCTGAGTCTCTTATTAGAGTAGAGGAAATTCAAAATTTATGTATAAATCATAATAAGGAGTTGGTTGTTTATATTTCAATGGCGTTTGGAAATCCTTATGGCGATATTTGGAATAGTGATATTGTAATCAATTGGACTAAAAAATTGAGTGATTTAGGTATAAAAATAATTGCCTTATCTGATACAATCGGTGTTTCAAATTCTGAAAATATTAATTATTTGTTTTCTAATATTATACCTGAATTTAAAAATGTAGAAATTGGAGCTCACTTACATTCCACAAAAGAAAAAGCGTCTGAAAAAATTCATGCCGCCTATTCAAGCGGATGCAAAAGATTTGATGTTGCTATACATGGTTTTGGAGGCTGTCCGATGGCAACAGATGATTTAACTGGGAATTTGGCCACTGAAGATTTAGAAGCCTATTTTATTAAAAACCATATTGATTTGAATCTTAATGCTAATTTTTTAAAAGAGTCTTATGAATTAAGTTGGACTATTTTTAATAAATATCACTAAGCCAAATTGTCTAAAAACAGTTCAGTAACCTTGTAAACATTTTCTAGTTCTTGTTTTGTAATACAATAAGGAGGAATAAAGTATAAAATATTTCCAAGAGGTCGAACAATAATATTATGTTCCAAAAAGAATGTTGCTATATTTTCTGATGCGTTATTAAGATAATGTGTATGATCAGGAGTTTTAAATTCTAATGCTAAAATAGTTCCTAAGCAACGTATATCAATGAGTTTGGAATGTGCTTTATGCTTTTCTAAAAACTGTAGATGTAAATTGGAAATTAATAAAATTTGTTTCCATGTTTCTTCAAGTTCCATTAAGTCTAAACTAGCTAATGCAGCTGAACAAGATGTTGGATTGGCTGTATAACTATGGCCATGAAAAAATGTTTTTGTTTTATCATCGCTCACACACGAATCATAAATAAACTGCGCACAACTTGTTACACCCATTGGCATATAGCCTCCGGTTAATCCTTTCGATAAACAGATAATATCAGCCTTATGTGTTAAATAATCATTTGCGAAAAACTTACCCGTTCTTCCAAACCCAGTCATTACTTCGTCGGCAATAGTTATGATGTTATTTTTATGACAGATAGAAATTAATTCATCTAAATGGGTTGCCTCATACATTACCATTCCTGCTGCCCCTTGCACTAATGGTTCAAAAATAAAACCTGCAATATCATTATGATTCGTAAACCATAGTTGTAAAGTTTCTTTTAATTGCTCAATATTTTCTTTAGTTGGAACAGGAATATGAATAACATCAAACAATAAATTTTCAAAAGCGTTATTAAACACATTTCGAGCACCAACACTCATTCCTCCAAACGTGTCTCCATGATAAGCATTTTCAAAAGCAATGAATTTTTTTTTCGATTGACCGTTATTATGCCAATACTGTAAAGTCATTTTAAGTGCCACTTCTACTGCTGTTGAGCCGTTGTCTGAGTAAAATATTTTCGACTGATTGTTTGGTAAATGCTCAATCAAACGTTTTGCTAATTCTACAGCAGGAGCGTGCGTAAATGAACTAAAAATGGCATGCTCTAATTGAAATAACTGTTCTGATACTTTTTGGGAAATATATGGATGACAATGTCCATGTAAATTTACCCACCAAGATGAAATTCCATCTAACAATTTGTTTCCATTTTCATCAATAAAAAAAGCACCTTCACCTCTTACTAGTTCAATTGGTAAATCAGCATATTTAAGATGTGTAAATGGATGCCAAACATACTGTTGGTCGTTATTTCGAACGTCTGACAAAATATTAAATGGAAGCTAAAGCTTGTAAAACATTTTCTTCCACACGTTTTGACAAATTATCAGTTGGGTGTTTAATAAATTTATCTCCAGTTACTTTTTCGTAAAGTTCGATGTAGCGTTCTGATATTTCTTGAATCCAAGCATCACTCATTTCTGGTATTTGCTGACCATCTTTTCCTTGAAATCCATTTTCAATTAACCAGCGGCGTACAAATTCTTTACTCAATTGTTTTTGCTCTTCGTTTTTATCTTGTCTTTCTTGATAACCTTCTAAATAAAAATAACGTGAAGAATCTGGTGTGTGTATTTCGTCCATTAAATATATTTTTCCATCAAACAATCCAAATTCATATTTTGTATCAACTAAAATAAGCCCCATACTTTCAGCAATTTCTTGTCCGCGGGCATATAATTTTCTAGTATAATCTTCTAATTGAATATAGTGATCTTCTTTAACAATGCCTTGTTTTAATATTTCTTCACGACTTATATCCTCATCATGCCCCACAGAGGCTTTAGTTGTTGGTGTAATGATCGGTTCAGGTAACCTGTCATTTTCTTTTAATCCTTCTGGTAAAATGACACCGCATAAAGTACGAATACCGCTATTATAAGTTCTAGCAGCGTGACCAGCTAAATATCCTCTAATGACCATTTCTACTTTAAATGGTTCACACATTTTTCCGATGGTTACAACTGGATCGGGCGAGTTTATAACCCAATTAGGTACAATGTCTTTTGTTGCATTTAAAAATTTTGCGGCTATTTGATTTAAAACTTGTCCTTTATATGGAATTCCTTTAGGTAATACAACATCAAACGCACTGATACGATCACTTGCAATCATTACTAATACATCCTTACTAATTGTATAAACATCTCTTACTTTTCCTTTATAAAATTTAGTTTGATTTGGAAAATTAAACGTTGTGCTTGTTAAAGATTGAGTGTTCATTATATTTTTTTTTCAAAGATACTAAAATTGAAATTAATTTTAAATGATTACTCTATTTATGTTCGGAAACAACAAATTCATTTTCAATATTTTTCATTTTCAATGATTCATTAGCTTGATAGGCATAATAATACAACCACATGTAGGCCATAAAACCACCGAAAGTATAATTACCCTGCCTGATTAATTGAAGTAAAATAATTACTAAGACCGCATTTGAAATTAACCAAATGTGCATAGATTCGGTATCTTTTTCAGTATTTTCAGTTCGTTTTACGTAATTATTTCTAATAAATAGTATAATAAAAATAAGTCCGAAAAGTCCGGTTTCTGAGATAATACGTAATAGCATAGAGTTGGCATCCGTGTTATTATTTCTGTATTTGTCACCCATAAATGCGTTTAAGTTGTATTTTTCAAATGCAAATTGATGAGACCCCAGGCCAGTTCCAAAAAACGGATTTTTATAGAAATTTGTTTTTGTTATTACAAAATTATTGTATTGAACAAAACTTGACCCATGTACTTTTCCTAAAATATTAACTTTGGATTTATTTTGACTCAGAAATCCTCCTTTAGTTTCATTTGTACCTTGATTTTCTAAAATACCATCAATGTATAAAGCTGTAAAACCATCATATCTTTCTTTAAATTCAGGCACATTATTGTAAATGAAACTAAATATTACTAAAAAAATTGGAATACTAAATAAGATATATCTAACTAATCCATAATTATATAACATTAATAAAATTACAATTAAAATACTTAAATAAGCTAATGAAGAAAAGGTTAGTAAGTATGCAATAGAAATAATGATTGCTTTTTTTCGATTTATGAAATAAGTTTTATTAAAAAATAAATTGTAGACACTTATAAAAAAGGCTGGACCTACTGTAGATGCGAAGTAAGAAGGCTCACAGAAAATACTGTTTACCCTAATTCCAAAACCTCCCTTAATTACTCCCCATTTATTTAACCCCATCGCACTAAAATCATAACCAAACCTGAAACCAACTAAATAAGAAGTTAACTGAATTAATCCAATAATAGAGACTATTACACACCATTCCATATAGGTTTGAAAGAATCTTTTAATATCTTTTTCGTAATATTCAAACACGTAATAAAAAAAAGTGACACTTATTAATATGCTACTAAATATTTTTATAAAACTCCCGAATGTATTGTTATCATAAAAAATGTTTATTAAACCAAAGATTAATAATGGAATAAATAAGTAAAGGATTTTTGTAGGAAACTTGTATTTAAAAATAAAAATAAATAAAAGTAGGACAAGAGGTATGTAGTTTACATAAAATTCGAAAGGTTGCGTAAATAATACATAGGAGCTGAAAAATAGTATGGAGAAAATTCCAAAATCAATAATTTTACTAAGCATGTTTAAATGTAATCATTTTATTAATTCAATCTAAAAACAGCAAAATTATTTCAAATATTCATAAAATAATTTTAAGTCTTTTTAAGAGATATAATTGATTTAATAAATTTATTTTTCAATAAATGGATCATTTATTTATTGTTAGAAAGTAGAGTCAAATGTCCTGTTTTAGTTATCTTTCGCCCTTCATTAGTTATCACTATCACACTAAATACATAAACCCCTTGTTCACATATTTTTCCTTTACATTTTCCATCCCATCCTAAAACATCATCATGGCTTTTAAAGATTTCAACTCCCCATCTATCAAAGATGCTTAGTTTAATTGATTTTAGGCCATAACCAACTGGAATAAATAGTTCATTGTCTTGGTCGCCATTTGGTGTAAATGCGTTTGGTATATATAAACCATAATCATTCGTTACATTGATACATACTTCATCATAAGCCACACATTGATGATTATTTTCTCCTTTTAAGATATAACAGGTTGTAACTTTTGGTGCCACTTCTACTGTTGAACAAATATTACAATTTAATACACTGCCTACAGGATTTAGAAAACCAAAGTTTGTAAT
>JBIISW010000145.1:0-5969 GCA_044340865.1 Bacteroidia bacterium
TACTATTTGTTTTTTTTAATGCAAACGCATCTAAATCCTAACCATGATGCTGATTTTTGGTAAATAATTTCTTTACCAACACGGCAATCCTCAAGATTATTGATCCAACTACCGCCTTTGCTAATCCCTTTTTCAGAAACCATTTCGGCTACGTTGCCTAACAAATTATAAAGTCCAAACCTATTTTTCCAATATGATTTAACAGGTGCGGTTACATCTGAATTAGTAGCAAAATCATATTTCTTAATTCCTTCAGCAACATTAAATCGAGTGCAATTTAGTGAGTACACTCCTTTTTCATTTTTACCATTATTTGATAAAAATTGACTAGAAGACTCTGCGAGCATTTCCCATTCCAATTTATTTGGCAATCTGTATTCGAAATTTTGATTCTTGAAATCTTTTTTAATGGTTAAATAAGTTTTTACACGCTCTGTTCTCCATTTGCAGAATGCATTTGCTTGCTCATAACTTATGCCAACAACTGGAAACTCGCGGTAAGCAATATGCCTGTAATAGTGAATCACATAAGGTTCATTGTAAGAAAGTTTCTCTCGCCAACATAATGTATCTGGCAACACTGCAATATGTTCTTTAGATAATGTTCCATATTTTGATTTAATAAAAAATTCATATTCTAGCCACCCAAAGTTTGTTATTTCACATGCGTCTGCAAATAGCGTATCATTTATCTGCACTGTTCCTGGGGGAATAAATGACTTTCTTTTTTTTGTAAATGAAAATGCAATAATTGAAAGAGAAACAAATATTAGAATTGTTTTAATCATAAATTTAGATACCTAGGGCTTTTTTAAAATCATGCACATTGTCTATTTCAGAACTTAATTCACTCAAATTAATTTTATTTTGTTTGTTGGAAGTGTTTTTAGAAAATGTTTCAGCGTTACATAGGTAGGTTTTTCCATTAGCAATAATACACAAACTATATTTTTCGTTCGGATTAAAGCGTAAAGGCTCTTTTGGATTAATATTATAAACTAAATTTTTATCCTTACATATCAGGTAAGTACTGCTTACATTTAAAAGTGGGGTATTTACATTCACTAGGTATATTGGATGAAGTACTTCGCCTGAGGGTAAAGTGTTAGGGCAGTCAGAATTGTAAATTCCGAAATTTGATATTTGAAAAACACGAACAACTTTTTGATTATTGCCAATAGAATTAAATTGATTCGCTAATTCTTTTTCTTGCTCTTGCCTTATTTTAATGCGCTCTTTTAGTAAGTCGTCATTTAATTTTTGTTGTTGAGCAACGTATTCAGCTTGTTTTTTCTCAAATTCTAGTTTTAATCGTTTTTCTTCGGCTATTCGTTTTGCTAGTACATTTTTGTATTCGCTGTATTTTGTGTCGTATATTTTAATGGCTGCCTCATAATATTTACCAGATAGGGCAGGGTAGACAATTAATTTTTCGATTCGGTTACGAAGTTTTAAGGTCAGTAAATAATTTTTCCCTTTCTGATTTCCTTCACTTATTTCCGCACTACTCCATGTAATATCTGATAAATTTGGGTTATAGTTTTTGTTTTCTGAACCAACTTCAAACACCATATTTTTAAACGTAGCTAATTCAGGAAATTCTTTTGCACTCACATCTAATTGAAATTTTGGCCTGCCTTCTATCGCTTTTGTTGGCTTTGTTGGTTCATTGACTTTCTGTATTTGATTTATTTTTTTAGAATAAACCACTTTTTCTAGTTCAATTTTAGGAGGGATTTCATCAATTTGTTTTCGCAGTTTTTTTGTAATTACATTTTCATTCATTACACTATCAACTTGTGCAAACGTTCTTTTAACCCCCTTCTGGTCTTGTTGTCCTTTTTGTCCCTTTAAAGAATTATCTCTGTGTAAATAAACCCAATTTTGAGCAACAGTATCTAACGCGTACATATTAAATTTATCAGCGCTTTGTGTTGATTGTAATTCAATTGTAATTTCTTTTTTAGGATTTATGAAAACGGGCTCATTATTTTGAAAACCTTTAATGTCAATCATACCAGCGCTTTCTAGGTGCGATTGAATTCCTGCGCTATCATATTTCATTGGTATTCCACTTGCAATAATATCTGCTTGATTGTGAAACTCTCTAAATTGAATTTCAACATCACCAATTATATTTTCGCCTTTTTTATTTACAAAAGCATGTTTAGGAACTACAATTTTTGAGTTCGACTGTGTTTTAAATGTGGCACCTTGTTCGCTTTTGAGTTTAAACTTTTGATAAGGAACGTTCAGTTTGGAGATGGGTGGCGCAATAAAAGTCTTATTTAACTTAGAGTTTTGTGTATTTGTTTGAACTGGAATAGTAGTTATTTTATCATATGTTGTTTGTTTAGTTTCTTTATTTTTGAATACTGAAAAATAGGTTACGGTACATAAAACGGTTGCTCCTGCTATAATCGCCGTGTATGTAATTTTTTTATTTTTTAAAAAATGAGTATCATTTCGGGCTTTTTCGATGCTCTGTTTTTTAAACGATTGTATTAATTCTCCAAAATCTTTGTGCGAATTAATTTCTTCATCTGGTACAGGTTTTCTATCAATATTAAATTTAGTTCCCATGTTTATTATTTTTAGTAAGCGTTTTTTTTACTTTTTCAAGTATGCGATATAGTTTAACTTTTGCGTTTGTTTCAGTTAAACTCAGGATTTCTGCAATTTCTTTAAATGCTCTTTTTTCAAAGAATCGAAGTTCTATGAGCTGCACATCATCCTCTGGTAAATTTTTTATAACAGTCATTAAAATAGATTTATATTCTTCCATATATTCTTGCTCTACTTCTTCACAAATATTTCTTAAATCACTAATGTCTGCATTAATGGTCCTTAAGTTTTTCTTTGTTCTAAATGATTGCATGACTTCGCTATGAGCAATTCGGTATAACCAACTTGCAAATGGAACGCCCTTGTATTCATATTTTTCAATGTTTGTTAAGGCTTTTAAAAACACTTGTGATGTTAAATCGAAAGCTGTGTCTTTACAATCCATCCGCTGGTATACGTAACCAAATATTTGTTTGTAATATTTATCATACAAAGGCCCAAAATGTTCTGGGTTTTGTTTCGCAGCCTCAATCAAATGTTGCTCTGTTTGCAACATATCGGCGGTATGGTGGTATCGCGGAGAAAATTCCATATAATAAACTGCGTTTAAGAGCATTATAGAGTTATAATGCCAAACAAGGCAAATAGTTACATCAAAGCTTCACTTATTTGATACGTTATTGTTAAGTTGCTGATTTTCAATTCTATTATTTTTATAAAGAATGAGTGAAGTGCAATGAAATGAAAGTGAAATATGTTTTTTGTCGAGTGAAGCTAATAAAAAAGGGCGAATTTTCAACTTAAAATCCACCCTTTTTTAAAGAAAACAAATCTCAAATGTGTTTTATATTTCAGATTATACCGTTAATATCTCTTTTTCCTTTTGAGATAAATGTTTATCGCATTTAGCTGAAAATTCGTCAACAAGTGTTTGCATTTTTACTTCACCAGATTTAGCTTCATCTTCAGGTAATCCTGCTTTTTGAAGTGCCTTAATTTTATCAATAGATTCTTTACGAATATTTCTTAAACTTACTTTAGCTTCTTCTCCAGCTGCTTTAGATGTTTTTACTAAATCTTTTCTTCTTTCTTCTGTCAAAGGTGGTACAATAATTCTAATTAAAATACCGTCGTTTTGCGGGTTAAATCCTAAGTTGGCTGCTTGTATTGCTTTTTCGATTGGTGTAAGCATTGATTTATCCCAAGGTTGCACTATGATAGTTCTTGAATCTTGCGTATTCACACTTGCTGTGCTACTTAATGGAGATTTACTTCCGTAGCAATCAACCATAATACTATCAAGCATCTGTGGATTTGCTTTACCAGCTCTAATTTTTGCTAAATCTGTTTCTAAATGAGAAATGGTTTTCTCCATTTGAGTTTTTGCACTTTCTAATACTGTTTTAATGTCGCTCATTTGTTTTTATTCTTTTTGTAAATATAATTTATTTTTTAATACCATTAAACAGCCACTTCCGCTTTTATATGTGGGTGTGGATCGTAATTTTCTAATTCAAAATCGGATATTTCAAAATCAAATATTGATTTTTTATTGGGATTAATTTTTAAAGTTGGTAAGGATCTTAAATCTCTCGTTAATTGAAGATTAGCTTGTTCAATATGATTTGAATAAATGTGAGCGTCGCCTAATGTGTGAATAAAATCACCCAATTGCAAATCGCACACCTGTGCCACCATCATAGTTAAAATAGCATAAGAAGCTATATTGAATGGAACACCTAAAAATATATCAGCACTTCTTTGATAAAGTTGACAACTCAACTTACCATTAACTACATAAAATTGAAAAAAGGCATGGCATGGCGGTAATTTCATGTTATTGATATCTGCTACATTCCATGCACTTACAATTAATCGTCTTGAGTCAGGATTATTTTTTATCATATCTATGACTTGCGAAATTTGATCAATGTGTTTCCCATCTGGTGTTGGCCAACTTCTCCATTGATATCCATAAATTGGCCCTAAATTTCCTTCAGAATCTGCCCATTCATCCCAAATACGAACATTATTATCTTTTAAATATTTAATATTTGTATCGCCTTTCAAAAACCATAATAATTCATGTATGATTGATTTTGTATGGAGCTTTTTTGTCGTTAATAATGGAAAGCCTTCTGCTAAATTATAACGCGATTGATAACCGAAAACACTTACAGTTCCTGTACCAGTTCTGTCTTCTTTTTTTTCTCCGTTTGATAATACGTGACTTAGTAAATCGTGATATTGTTTCATGCCATTTTTCTGTTTAGTAAAATATAAGGGTCTAATTATATTTCACTATAAATGTAAAAATCCTTTCTGTATACAGAAAGGATTTTTTTTCAAAAGATATAAAACATTATTAAAGCACCGAAATGTGCCCAACAAATTCTCTCAATTTATATCTGTAATCTTTGATTTCAATTTTATAAACATAGACTTTAGTGGCAGCGATTTTACCACCTTTAACCGAACCATCCCATCCTTTGGTAATGTCATTTGTTTTAAATACAAGTTCTCCAAGTCTGTCGTAAATTTTTAATTCAAAATCATCTGTTACATAACCAATACCAGTTACTTTAAAAATGTCATTAATTCCGTCAATTTTAGAAGGAGAAAAACTATTAGGTATAAAAATAGAAAATTCATCTTCCACTTTCACAATTTTCATAATAGAATCTCTGCAACCGAAACTATTGACAACGGTTAAAGAAACACTATAGGAGAATGGATTGTCATAAATGTGAGAAGGATTTTGAATACGAGAGGTGTCGTTACCCAAAGACCCAAAAGAATCTCCAAAATTCCAGAACCAGCTGTTAAAAGGTAATCCAACAGATGATTGATCAGAAAAACTTACTTCGTTAATTAACACGGTAGGATTATTAGGCGACCAAATAAAATCGGCTATAGGATTTGGATCAACAGTAATAAACGCATTATTCTTTAATGAGTCAACGCAACCGTTTACATCCGTAACCGTTAGGGTTGCTCCATACACGCCGTGTGTAGGGAAACAAAAATTAGGATTATTACATCCTCCATAAGCCAAATTATTGGAGAACCTCCATTGACAATTAGTAGAAGTCGGCACACTAGTGGCATTAATATCAGTACAAAAAATTTCACATCCTCTGTCTTTAGAGCTAAACATTGAAATGACAGGGGTAGGATTCACAGTAACGGTTACAGGATAAACTGCAGTCGCTGTAATCGGGCAATTGGCATCAGAAAGGGTAACAGAATAGGTTGTTGTAGAATTGCCAATAACACTCGTTGTTCCCGAATTAGGACTCGCTAAATCGGTAATAGGTGACCAAGAGTAATTATAAACTCCACTTCCACCATTTCCACTTGTATACAAGATACCTGATTTTCCAAAACAAAGTGTCGTATTAACA
>JBIISW010000153.1:0-5668 GCA_044340865.1 Bacteroidia bacterium
AAACTTACAAAACATACCTGTGAGAACAGAACGTGGCAAACAAATTCGTAAAGCATTTATACCACGTAATGAAGATTACATTTTATTATGTGCCGATTATTCGCAAATAGAATTACGCGTTGTGGCCTCCATCAGTGAAGACAAAAACATGTGTGAAGCTTTTAATTTAGGAAAAGATATTCATACGGCTACCGCTGCAAAAGTGTATGGCATTGAAGAAAGCGAAGTTACTAAAGACATGCGTTACAAAGCAAAGAGTGTCAACTTTGGAATTATTTATGGTCAAGGTGCTTTTGGCTTAGCCGAAAACCTTGCTATATCGCGCACAGAAGCCAAAGAGTTAATTGAAAATTACTTTGAACAATATGGTTCTATTAAATCATACATGGAAAAAGAAATTAATTTTGCTCGCGAGCATGGTTATGTTGAAACCTTAATGGGAAGAAAACGTTGGTTAAAAAACATTACTTCTAATAGCCAAATGGAACGTGCCTTTGCCGAACGTAATGCTATTAACGCACCAATACAAGGTTCGGCAGCAGATATGATTAAAGTAGCGATGATTAATATTCACAACGAATTAAAATCCATGAACATTAAATCGAAAATGATTTTGCAAGTTCATGATGAATTAGTATTTGATGTGTATAAACCAGAACTAGAATTGATTAAACCGATTGTAGAAAAACACATGCAAAATGCCTTACCGCTTAAAGTACCCGTTGAAGTTGGAATGGGCACTGGAATCAATTGGTTAGAGGCGCATTAATTTTTTTGTTGTGGTAAAATATTTGTTGGTGATAACCCAACAAAGGCTGGAATCATTCAGATTAAGTTTTTCTCGTTATGCAAACACGTGCTACATATTTTTAATTGTCGATTTGGCAATAGTGAAGCAAATGCTAGAGCTTCATTATATGTCGAAAAATATCCAAACCATCTGTCATTAGGAGCATTATTATTATGGAGCCAGGAGTCTTGAATCCTTTCATGTCCGTTATTTGCATTGCCACATGAACTTTTATGAACAACAGCCTTATGCTCAGCCTGCCAATTCTCATAAACTAAATATTTTTCTATAATTATTTTATTTGCCACAATCTTTTTTTGCATTTGCAATTGCTTTATCTAAATTCGGTATGAAAGACATTTCAGTTGCAGTCTTGGTTAACTCTTTTTCCATGTCATCAAGTTCACCATATTTTTCTACACACTTCTTTACTTTTTTAAAATAGTTATCACTTTCTTGGCGCTGAAAATCTTCGTCATCTATTTGTTCTGGTGTGTAATTTTTATTCATTGGGTTTCCATTGTATAAATTTGCACAATCACAACTGGTTGGCATTTCCCCTGAAACTTGATCAGTCGACGTACTTTTTCTTTTAAGCATTGCAGCAACTCCGCCAACTAATGCGCCAATTATTGCACAAATAATAATGAATTTCAAATTGACTTTTGGATTCTTAGGAACAGATTGTGTTTGCATATTAGTAATTGTTAATTATTTATTTGTTCAGCTTTTCAGTGTCGCCAAATTTTATTTGGTGTTTGAAATCAATTTTTTTAACAAAAATACAAGTTTTATTTGGATACACAAATGTATCCAAGTTTTTTTTATATAAAGCGATTTTTGTATGTGAAGAATACGTCAGATATAAAAGCCTTTGGTACTCACTTAAGAAAAATAAGAGAAGAGAATGAGCTGAGTCAACAACAATTGGCGGACATGGCGGATATAGCTAAAATTACCATTCAAAGAATAGAAAACGCTAAATTTACTGTTACGCTTGATGTTATGGTATCCATAGCTAAAGCTTTAAATATGACTCTAAAAGAACTAGTCAATTTTACAATTAGAAAATAATTTTTATAACGGCCAATGTTAATGTTATAACGTACATGGACATGACTTAATATAAATCCGCGTTAAGGATTGCAGTGGAAATCCTTTTTGAGAAGAATGAACAAAAAGATTGAAACGGAAAGCCTGGCCGAAGGCAACGCCCTAAAAATTTAAAAAAAATTCAAAGAAAGCCTACAAATGCATGCTGTCTTTTTTCGCTAAAAGTACCTCTTCAGATTCTTTGTGATCGTCATCCGCTACACAGCAATCTACTGGGCAAACCGCAGCACATTGTGGTTCATCATGAAAACCAGCACACTCTGTACATTTATCCGTAGCAATGTAATACACATCCATACTGTAAGGCACTTGAGGATCGTTTGCATCCACAGTTAATCCTGTATTTTTACCAGTAAATTGTCCTTTTCCGCCCTTGTTGGTGTTATCACCAACAAGCTAAAGATGCCTATCATAAGGCTCTAGAAAATTAAAATCGTGGTGCTCATTCATAAAATGTTTAGCAGACGAATATTTATAATCGGTTTCTACTTCACATAATTGAGCTCTTACTGGGTTTTTATGTATGTAATTCAATTTTTGAATAAAAACTTCTGAACTCATAATATCAATGGATAAAGCATTGCGTTCCCAAAATTGATATTTCCTATCTTTTGTTTCAACCAAAAAATAAGGTAATACATCTGGATGATGTTTTTCTAAATCAAACTTTATTTGCTGAGCGGTAAACTTCAAAAAACTTAATTGTGTATGCTTTAAAGAAAATAAAGTTGTGCCCTGCCAAATAATATGAATATGATTTGACATAATTACAAAACCATATATTTTCACACGCTGTTCTCTTACTAAAAAATCTAAGCTATCTATTATAATTTGTTTGTACTTATCTTGTTTTAATAATTTTTGCCATAACAATATGGTAGCAGTAAAAAACTGCATTGGATTGTCAACATGATTCAATTTCGGCATTATTCCTTTTTAAGTTACGTTTATTAATTACACTTTAAGTGTTCTAATTCAATATCATTTAATTGTTGGTGATAACACCAACAATGGCTAAAACAAAAATAATGGCTAAATGATTTTTCTTATAAACATCAGCATTATCTTCACCTTTTAATAGCAATTAATTCTTCACTACTATTAAACTAAACAATAACTGTACCATTGTTGTCAGGATATTTACTTGCTTATTTTGATGTTATTAGAATAAATTAAAGTTTTTAAAGCAAAGTAGAAATTATGCCAAGGTTGGTTTTATCACCAATCGAAGAATATAATAACTTTAATTTTATACGGTTCTAACAGAAATAACAAAATGGAATAAAAAATTTGTTGGTGAAAACACCAACAAAGGCTAAAAAATAACTGTACCAAGCTTGCGAATTTTAATGTTATAAACGATAAGCTAAAGTTTTTAAAGAATGGCAGAAATTATGCCACAGTTGGTTTTATCACCAACCGAAGTTTGTAATAACTTCAATTTTATGAGGTGCTTAAAGAAATAAAAGAAGGAAATAAATTAAAAAAATTTTTGGTGATAACACCAACAAACTCTGAAAATATAACCATGAATAATTCCACTGCGTTAAGGATTGTAGTGAAAATCCTTTTGCTCGCTGAGCTTGTCGAAGCGCAAAAGATTGAAACGGAAAGCCTGGCCGAAGGCAACGCCCAGAAATTAAAAAAAATAAAAAACAGCTTACAAATGCATGCTGTCTTTTTTCGCTAAAAGTACCTCTTCAGTTTCTTTGTGGTCGTCATCCGCTACACAGCAATCTACTGGGCAAACCGCAGCACATTGTGGTTCATCATGAAATCCAGCACACTCTGTACATTTATCGGTAGCAATGTAATACACATCCATACTGTAAGGCACTTGTGGGTCGTTTGCATCCACAGTTAATCCTGTATTTTTACCAGTAAATTGTCCTTTTACTTTTGTACCGTCAGCAAAACGCCATTCAGCACCACCTTCATATATTGCGTTATTTGGACACTCGGGTTCGCAAGCACCACAATTAATACATTCGTCTGTAATTTTAATAGCCATTTTTTGAGTAATTTTATGCTTTAATTTAAGATTGCAAATATAAGAGTATTTTTTATGACTTTAAAACAACGAATTCAAGCTTTTGTTCAATTAGGTATTTTTATCAATAATCATATCTCAAAGATCCATCAAGATAAACACCAAAAATTTCACAACGATTTAACCACTTTAGTGGATATCGCCTATCAATACAATGGCTGGTTTAGTCCCGAAAACATTGAAAGAGCTTTGAAAGGCCTAACGGTTATGCTTCACGAAACCGATTTAACCGAATTTGCCAAACAAGTAAACGAACCCACACACCCCAAAACAGTCGCCGTGATTATGGCTGGCAATATTCCTGCCGTTGGCTTTCATGATATGATGTGTGTGTTACTGAGCGGACACAACATTTTAATTAAAGCATCGAGCGATGATACGGCACTGATTACGTTTTTGGCGGGCATGCTCATTTACTTTGAACCACAATTTGCAACGCGCATCAATTTTTCGGATGGAAAATTAACTGATTTTGATGCCGTGATTGCCACAGGAAGTAATAATACCGCCAAGCATTTTGAATATTACTTTAGCAAATACCCGCACATCATTCGTAAAAACAGAAACTCTATTGCGATTTTAAACGGAAAAGAAACGCGTGAAGAATTACAAGAACTAGGAAAAGACATTTTTTATTATTTTGGATTAGGTTGCCGTAATGTGTCAAAATTATATGTGCCCGAAAATTATACGTTTGATGCGTTATTTGAATCGCTTTATGATTATAAATACGTGCTTGATAATAAAAAGTACAATAACAATTACGAATACAATCGCGCGATTTACCTCTTAGATTTATTACCGTTTTTGGATAATAATTTTTTAATGATTACCGAGAATAAAAGTTTACACGCCCCTACTTCGGTTTTGTTTTACGAAACGTATACTAATGAAAGTTCGCTTGTTGAAAACATATCTCAACTGAAGGAAAATTTACAATGCGTTGTGAGTAATTTTGAATTAGAAGGTATGAAAACGTTACCATTAGGAAAAACACAAGAACCGGGTGTTTTTGATTTTGCGGATGATGTCAATACCATTCATTTTTTAAATACGATTTAATTTTACAAACTAAACACACGACCATTCTTACAGTCACTAAAATAGCTTATAATTATCCTAATTCCTCACATTTTAAAGGAATTAGCGATGTATCACTGACCTTAGAAGCTGGAAAAATATTAGCCATTATTGGTAAAAGTGGAAGCGGAAAAACAACGCTCCTTAAATGCATTTATGGCTTAACAGATTTAGAAGCTGGTAACATTACGATTGATCATAAAGTTGTGCTTGGACCTGCGTATAATTTAATTCCAGGACATGCTGATATGCGTTTTGTGAGTCAAGATTTTTACGTCTTAGATAATCATACGGTTGAAGAAAACATCAAAGATAAATTGATGGGTTATACCGATGAGTATAAACAAAAACGCGCCAATCAATTATTAAAATTATTAGACATCACGGCTCTTAAAAATTTAAAAGCCATCACACTTTCATCTGGACAAAAACAACGCTTGGCTATTGCACGTTCGTTGGCAGAATTTCCAAAAGTATTATTGTTAGATGAGCCGTTTAGTAATTTGGATTTACCATTGCGTGATAAAATTTTCACTTACATCAGAGCGCAAATTAAAAAAGAAAATGCAGCCGTTATTTTAGTGACGCATCAGCCTGAAGAAGCCTTACGTTATGCTGATGAAACAGCCGTGTTG
>JBIISW010000146.1:0-5937 GCA_044340865.1 Bacteroidia bacterium
CTCAATAATAGTAAAGAGTGGATGCAAGGCGCGAAAAGTATCCCACAAAGAAAATACCGTATATGGCACGAAATTTTTGGCTTGATGTATTTTTTGATCTCTGCCTCTGTAGTTTCCATCAACATCACCTGACATGGATGGATGAATCATGCAATGATACAAAGCCGAATAAAATGTTTCTAATTTTTCTTTCTCAGGAGTTGATACTTCTATTTTTGATAGCTGTTTATCCCAAATAGAAATTGCACTATTTTTATATGAATCAAAATCAAAATGAGTTGCTTCAGCATTTAAATTTTTCTCAGCCCCATCAATACTTGTTTGAGATATCGCAACCTTCACAATGATAGGCTCACCATTTGAAGCATCAAACTGAAAAAAGCCTCCAGTAGTAATTGAATTCGTTGATGAAGTTTTCACAACACTACTATTTATAAATGGCTTGCTAAATTTTACTACAAAATAAATATGTTGCTCTGTTGCCCAAGCATTACTTACTCTATATCCAACTAAAGTAACGCTATCCATAATTTTCAAATCACTGTGAAGTGTTTGGTCTCTGTGAAGTAAATCAATGACAATATTTGCTTTTTTAGTTTTCGGAAACGTATAACGATGAACCCCTACACGCTCAGTTGTTGTCAACTCTGCATTAATCGTATCGTCCAATAATTCAACCTGATAATAACCTGCTTTGGCATGTTCTTTTTTATGTGAAAATTTCGATTTGTAATTGGAATTTAACATCGAAGGTTTCCCAGTTGTTGGCATAAGTAATATATCACCATAATCACTAACGCCAGTTCCACTCAAATGAGTATGCGAAAATCCATATATAATTGAATCAGAATAATGATAACCCGAACAGCCTTCCCAACTTCCGTCAATGCGAGTATCAGGACTAAGTTGAACCATACCAAATGGCAAAACTGGGCCAGGAAATGTATGTCCAGCACCACCTGTTCCTATAAAGGGATTTACGAAAACCGATGGATGCGTTTGTGAAACAACCTTTAAGCTAAAGCATAAAGTATAAGAAAAAATGAAATATAAAATTACTCGCATTATTGAAAATTAAAATGACAATAATGAAATTAGTAAAATAATTTGTTTAATGTTTTAAATCAAACAAAGAAAAATGATCAATTTGAGGTAAAAACTTTAATCCTAAATTCAATTTAATCTTAAGTGGCACATTTGGTTCAACATCTACAAAGTTATTCTCTGGTAGAAAATTGGTGTCATTTGAAAATAAAAATAAATCTTTAACAAAAGACTTACTTGTTATTTGGATGAACGATTTATCTTTTGCTAATTCTATTTTTAACTGCGGATCACCTAAATTTAATTCGTTAGGCTTAACAAAACAATAGGTTGCGTTTGACAGTATAACTCCAAAACTATCTTTCAATTCAACGCTTATGTAACTTTCATTTTTAGGGCATTTTTCTAAATCAGTATCTAACAAACTAAAATAAACGGTACTGCTCATTTTTTTTATGTCAACTTTTTCTGTTTTTTGGAATATAATTTTCCCAGAAAAATCTTTCACTGCAACGGTCATTAATGCTTTACAATTCGATGTTTTATCAGATACAATGTATATTTGAAATTTATCTTCAACTTCACTCACAGAAATTAAAACGTCTTTATACAGTTTTTTCGTTTCAAAATAGGCCGCCTTTGGTTGATCATTAAAATCAATTGTACTCCATGAAATGCCAGGCCAACAATCATTTAACTGCCAATACAAAGTTCCCATACAATAAGGCATTGCTTTTCGATGCGCTTCAATAGCCATTTTTAGTCCATCTCGTTGTAGCAATTGAGAAACGTAGACATACTTTTTAAAATCTTCGGGAATAGGATAAGACCTTTTCATATAGGTATCAATCGTTTCAAAACCTGTTGGATGTTTTTGATGAGACTTAATTGATAGTGAATTCAAATTTAAAACGGATGAGTCAGAAATCTGTTTTAATGTATTCATCATGGGTAATGCTTGAAAACCATATTCGCTCATGAAACGACCAACCTTTTTTTGATACACTTCAAAAGGCTGCATTCCCCACCAAACTCCCCAATAATGCGCATCTCCTTGTTTCATACTTTCGTTTCTTCCCCATCCAATGAACGGTGAGGAGGAATGATAAGGCATCGTAGATGTGGCAGAAGTAGGATGTAATTGTTTGACTAAACGCGGTATTTCATTTTGAAATAAGTTGACATAATCATTCCAAATTTGAGTTGAATCTGACTGAGAATAGTTGTATTGTTTTTGCCAGCCCCAATTTTTCCAACCTTCGTCAACTTCATTGTTTCCGCACCACAATGCTAGAGAAGGATGATGACGTATTCGACAAATTTGTTGAGAAACTTCTTCTTTCACATTTTCAATAAATGCTGAATCGCCAGGATACATAGCACAGGCAAACATAAAATCTTGCCAAACTAATATTCCATTTTTATCACAAGCCTCAAAAAAATCATCATCAGGATAAAGTCCACCTCCCCATACACGAATCATATTCATGTTTGATTGCTTAGCTCGTTCAATTAATCGGTGTTGTTTCTCCGAACAGACTCTCGTTATAAAATTATCTTGTGGTACATAATTAGCGCCTTTCATAAACACAGGATTTCCATTTACTTTAAAATAAAACTGTTCACCAATCATATCTTTTTGTCTTACTAATTCAATGGTTCTTAGTCCAATGTCCATGTGATGAAATAGAACTGATTTTGTTTTTTCAATACTACTAAACTGAAAATGATAGATTGGTTGCTTTCCTAAGCCATTAGTATACCAGAGTTCAGGATTGTTAATCTGATAGGTAAATGTGTCTCTATTAAATCCCTTATGTAATTGCAACGATTTATTTTGTGTTAAAACAGACTTGTTAAATTCTGCAATGGAACAACTAGCATTCATACTAATGACAAAGGAAGTGTCTCTATCTGAAATAAATTCTGAAATAAATTTAACTACCGCCTTAGATTTATTTAATTCGGTGATGATGTGATGCATCGATTCCATTTTAAAATCATTCCATGCAATCATGCGTATTGGTTTATAAATTCCGGACGTTACAAAGCGTGGACTAAAATCCCATCCATATTGATACTGGGCTTTTCGAGTAAACACCTTTTCATCACCAGGCAAAGTATACTTCAGTTTGTTGGCTTCAGCTTTACCTTTTTTGACAGCGGATTCAAAAATAATTTGCAATGTATTATTCCCTAATTTCAAAAATGGCTTCACATCTTTATTCCAATAACGAAACATATTGTTGGATTCTAAAATTTGTTTTCCATTCAAAAAAATTGTTGCATAAGTATCTAATCCTTCAAATTTTAATTCAATGTGTTCGTTCTTTAAAAGTAATTCATCACAATCAAACTGTCCTATGTATTCCCAGTCTTCTTGTTCGATCCACTGTAAATTTTTTTCGTTATCCGAAAAAAAAGGATCTTTAATTAAATGATTAGCAAATAAGTCTGTGTGGACTGTGCCTGGAACAGAGGCAGGAAAAAGCTCTGTAGTTCCTACTTTTCGAAACTGCCAAGATATACGAGTATCAATTTGACTGCTTTGACTCAACGCCAATTCAAAACACACCAGGAAAAAATACATTAAATATCTATTCATTATACGGTCATCTTCTTTTTTATACTTATTAATTCTGAAATGTTGATTTTTTCAGTATCATCCACAATGGCAGCTGAATGATATTCTTTACAGTTTGTTCCCAAAATTATTTCTTCGATGTTTGAACTTCGGATGCCACCTCCCGGCATGATAATGATTTCGTTACCAAATTTATTTTGTAACATTTTTAATTGATTAAGTCCTTCAATAGCTTTTGATTTGTTGCCTGATGTTAAAACTCTTGTGAACCCTAAATCAATGATCTTTTTAAAAGCATCCTCACTATTTACGCATTCATCAATAGCTCTATGAAAAGTAATTGACATTGGTTTTGACAAGTCAACTAATTGTTTGTTAACCGTTTCATGAATGGCATAGTCTTCGTTTAACACTCCAAATACAACGCCTTCAACACCTTGAGCTTTACAAAATAAAATGTCTTTTTTCATGACTTCAATTTCCTCAAGCGTATAAAAAAAATTTCCTCCTCTAGGTCTAATAATAACATGCAATGGAATATGGAGTGATTTTTTTGCACGAATAATATCCTCATAATCCGGTGTAATACCACCTTGAGCATATTGACTACAAAATTCAATACGATCAGCACCAAACTCTTGAGCCTTTATGCATGATTCAAAAGAGAAACAGGCAATTTCTAAAAGAGTTTTACAATAAACTTTTGGCATCAATTAATTTATTATTTATCTCGGGAGAGTACACGGCATAATTAAAGCCTTTTTGCAAACAATAAGCACCATGTTCGCCTTTTTTATTAATGGCAATAAATCCAATTTGCAAATCACTTAATGATTTGTTTTTTTTTGTGGCAATTACAATGATTCGTTCTACTGCTTTTTTACAGGCTTCTTCCGGTGAAAAACCTTGTCTCATTAATTCTACCACTGTGTGACTTCCTACAATACGCATCACTTCTTCGCCGTGACCAGTAGCGGTGGCTGCTCCCACTTCATTATCAACAAATAATCCAGCGCCAATAATTGGAGAATCACCAATGCGACCATGCATTTTAAAAGCCATGCCACTCGTTGTACATGCGCCTGATAAATTACCATTCATATCTAAGGCAATCATTCCAATCGTATCGTGATTTTCAATATTTGCTTTTGGTTTATATTCGGCCTTTTTCAACCACTCCTTCCATTCATCCTCAGATTCTTTCACCAACAAATTTTCTTTTTTAAAACCTTGTGATAAAGCAAAATCTAAAGCGCCTTCACCAACAAGCATCGTGTGGGGAGTTTTTTCCATCACTGCTCTTGCAACAGAAATAGGATGAACAATGTGCTCCAAACACCCAACTGATCCGATATTGGAAAAATCATCCATGATGCACGCATCTAAAGTAACACGCCCGTCTCGGTCTGGCCTTCCACCATAACCAACACTTCTTTCTTTTGGATCCGCTTCCGGAATTTTTACGCCAGCTTCAACCGCATCCAATGCTCGTCCATTTTTTGATAAAATAGTCCAAGCTTCTGCATTAGCTTCTACACCAAATCGCCAAGTTGAAATAACAATTGGTTTTACTTGTGGCTTTACTTGTGTCTCAATAAGCTGAGTTGCTTTTGTTTTATTAAAAGCAAATAAGGACGAAGCGAACGCTGTTAACTTCAAAAATTGTCTTCTATTTGTAGTCATATTAGTTGATTATGATTTCATCACAAAATAGCCAAGCGTCTTCACCAGCGCCTGGCTTACCACTTTCAATTATTCCAAACGATTTAGCGATAATCTTAACATACCTTGTTTTAATCGGTTTAAAAGAGCTGGTAGCGAAGCGTTCTTGCTTATACTCTTTCGTTGTTTGTTTTTGAATAAAAGTATATTCAATGCCATCATTGGAAACTAAAAATTCAACCGACTGTGGTAAATAAATCCAATTCAATTCTTCATTTAAAAAACCAATTTGTATCAACTGAATATCTTCTTCTTTTCCTAAATCAACAACTGCTTCTATATCCTGGCCACTCCAACCAAGCCATTGATCATTGACACGAGGTAAAGTTGCAACTACACTATTTACAAGTGTAAACGCGCCACCCGTGTTGTAATATTTACTTGGCGGTGTTTGAAATGTAACTAATTTATTGGTTGCTTTATTAATGTTATATTCACGTGAACTAACTCTTCCCTTCAATTCATTGTTTTTAAATAACCCAGCTTTAACCGTTGTATTCGTTTTTAATTCGATGGGTGCTAAATACTTTAGTGAATTCATTGTTGGCATGCTACCGTCTAACGTATAATAAACACTTCCTAAAAAT
>JBIISW010000147.1:0-5901 GCA_044340865.1 Bacteroidia bacterium
ACTTTGACACTAAAAAGAGTTCCAGTACCTTAATTTTTTTTTCATCATTTGTTGCTTCTGTTAGTGAATCTACAAGATCATTAATTTCTTGATTAGTAAAAATATCGTATAAAGAAGTAGCGTCTTCTTTATAGACAACATTCATTGGTATTTTTGTAAATAAACTTAACCCGTTTGGAATTGTAAGTCGCACTGAAATATTCAAAAAATCCCCTAAAGTTTTTATTTCACTTGGTTTCATTAACGTGTTCCTGGTGCCGTATTTCGGCATTATTTGAAAGTCAGTTTTGTTTTTTACGAGCAAATCCCCAGACACTGTTAATCCAAAACCGCAGATATTGTTTGGTAAAAACACAGTTGACTCTGTATAGTTAGCCGATCGACGCCAAAATACAATTGACGAGATTTTGTCAATTAACAGCGGGTTTGAGACATTATAACTAACTATAGATTCCATTTTCAACTAAATAATATAATATTGATATTGCATTAATATTTATTGGCGTTTACAAATATACATCAAAAAAGTATTTTAATTGAAATGAGCAGCCTAAACTACCCAATAAACGAACCTATCCGTCATCTCATAAAAGAGACACACGAGCAGAAAAATAAAATTAAAACACAATGAAATCGATATGTCCAAAGGACTTAACGAAAAAGAGCACCGATTGTTAAATTTGAAATTGCTTAATCCTCTTTTCGTCTTATCCGAATTGATTTTTCTTGAATGAAATAACCGATTCCTTTGTAGGCAAAATAACCAACTATGCCTATGAAAAATTGCTAAAATATTTTGAATTCGATGAAGGACCGATTATTTTACTTGCTGAAATTTTAAAGAAAAAGTATTCAGAATAAAACCGATCCAACAGAGCCGAAATGCACTTGAAGAATTATGTGTTTTAGTAAATAAACAAGAAAATATTTTCACAAAAGCATTATTTATTTTAGTACTAATTTCATACATACAAGCATTTAATGATGGAAATAAAAGAACTGCACGAATCATCAGCAACGCAATAATGATGAATAACAATTATTGTCCCATTTCTTATAGAACGGTTGATTCAATAGATTATAAAAAGGCTATGTTAATTTTTTATGAGCAAAATAACATTAGTGCATTTAAGAAAATTTTCATTGAGCAATTTGAATTTGCTGTCAAAACCTATTTCTAATAATTGAAGAATTACAGAAATATAATCTAAAAAGTTCGACTCCCTTTGAGATACTAGGTTAAAAACCTTGTTTTAAAAAAAAGTTCGAACCCTACTTTTAAAAAATATAGTATCTCTAACAATTAATATTGACAAGGGTTTCAGAGGAAATAAAAAAAGGACAAACTCAAAAAAATTAGTTTGTCCCTTGGAGTGGAGTCCACCGATGTTTTTTCGAACTCTTTTCTTGAAGATCTCAATAAAATCAGTGTGTTGAAACAATATTTAAGCATGTAGTATTTTCTTAAAAAAAGCCCTAGTTTCTCATGTATAAAAACTATACATGAGAAACTTGTCAGGTATAAATTTTAGGCAAAAATAAACACGATATCGCTATATGTTCATTTTTTTGAAAATATTGGACACGTAGTTTTTTTGTGCAAATTTAGCCATGGATAAGGCACATAGAACTTCACATCTAGTTGTTTTTGTAAGGAAGTCAATAATTAACTGTTATTTATTAAGTTAGTATTAAAAGCTATAATTTAAATACCACACTTTAAGCTCAAATAATTTCAAAATGTAGCTCAATATGAAGCATTTTTGAGCTACAAATCGTATATTTGTGAGCTATAAATAGTAACAATGGCTAAATCAAACAAAGAAATAAATAATTTAATTTTAAATTTTATCAATTTAAATCCATTATGTTCTTCAAAAGAAATTCATGAGGATTTGAAAAACGATTTTGCCTATGCCACAATAAAAAGAGCTATACAGTTTTTATTAGCTGAAAACTTAATTGCAATTTCTGGTAGAGGAAAAAGTACTAAATATGAAATAAGTCAAGAATTCGAACTTATCCGTTACGTTGACATTGAGGAATATTTTGAAAAGGAAATTGACGAAAGGAGTATTAAAAATAATTTTAATCATTCACTTATTAAAGAAACATTAAGTAAAGTATCTGTATTTACAAATGAGGAGATTAATTATTTAAACAATCTACAAAACCAATATAAAGAAAACATATTAAAACTTACTGATTCTGAATATAAGAAAGAACTTGATCGATTAGCGATTGATTTAAGCTGGAAATCATCTCAAATTGAAGGTAACACCTATTCTTTGTTAGAAACAGAAAGATTAATAAAAGAAAAAGAAACAGCTTCTGGTAAAACGAAAGATGAAGCTACCATGCTTTTAAATCATAAAGATGCCTTAGATTTTATTATTGAAAATCCAAAGTATGTAAAACCATTAACTATTTCTAGTATTGAGGATATTCATAGCATTTTAGTAAAAGAATTAGACATCGATAGAAACATTAGAAAACGTCGTGTAGGTATTTCAGGTACTAATTATAAACCATTGGATAACGAATTTCAAATCAAAGAAGCACTTGAAGAATTATGTGTTTTAGTAAATAAACAAGAAAATATTTTCACAAAAGCATTATTTGTTTTAGTACTAATTTCATACATACAAGCATTTAATGATGGAAATAAAAGAACTGCACGAATCATCAGCAACGCAATAATGATGAATAACAATTACTGCCCCATTTCTTTTAGAACGGTTGATTCAATAGATTATAAAAAGGCTATGTTAATTTTTTATGAGCAAAATAACATTAGTGCATTTAAAAAAATTTTCATTGAGCAATTTGAATTTGCTGTCAAAACCTATTTCTAATAATTGAAAAATTACAGAAATATAATCTAAAAAGTTCGACTCCCTTTGAGATACTAGGTTAAAAACCTTGTTTTTAAAAAAAGTTCGAACCCTACTTTTAAAAAGTAGAGTCTCTCGAAGTACTAGTATTTAAAGTTATTTCAGAGGAAATAAAAAAGGGACAAACTTAAAAATTTAAGCTTGTCCCTTTGGGTGGATCCGGAGGGATTCGAACCCTCGTCCAAACAAGGAATTAGTGAGCTTTCTACAAAGTTTAGAACAAACTTAGTTTTCGATTCAAGTCAGGCGTTTATTCAAACCAAACTTAAACTTAGATGCTAATATTATTTAAGGTAACATCATCCCTAAAATAATTTGCTAATTTGTGGTGCAAACATCCCGTCGCTAAGCAACAACGCTACGGGGTTTACAATGGTTGGTTAGTCTTGGACTAAGCAGCCATAGCGTAAGAATTCTCTTCGCCGTATAAAAGTTTGAAGGTTATGTTTAAAGTGCCATATCTACAACGCACTACCTGCTTACTCATCAACTGCGCTCGCTGTCAAAACCGGTCGGACCCAAAATGTAAAAGAACTTTTCAGTTAATTATGTCACAAAGATACATTCATTTTTTCTGTTTTCACGAATTATTTTTTAGTGTGTATCACTTCCATCGCTTTTGATAATTCAAGATCTTTTCTCGAAAATAAATCATCCAGTGTATAATGTGTTTCGTAATCAGGCAATATGCCATGCCTTGTGATTGCTGGACTAACATCATGTATTACTCTAAATGCAGGCATTCTTATTTTTATCTGTGTGTTTGGCAATTTATAATTTGGCATAATGCCTGCATTACATCCTTCTATGGTTCCACCTGTTTCTTCGCCAATAAAAATCGTGTTTCCATTGCTTTTTAAATAAGCAGATACTAAGCAAGAAGCCGAAAAAGACCCGCCATTAATCAGCACCAAGATATTTTTATCAAAATGATTTTTTAGTTTTGGTTTTATTATAAACTTGTAGTCATCGGTATCGTGATGAGATGTTTTTTTTCCAGCGAGTTTAAAAACACTTAATATGACTTTAAAAACAGTATTCCCACGTGTGTATTTTTTTAATGGAAATGAGGTGATGGTTGTTTTTAAGGTGAGTGATTTAGTATCTTTGAGCAAGTAACTCAAGAGTGTTTTGGCATTGTTCATGCTTCCTCCACCATTATTTCGTAAGTCAATAATTAAGTTTTCTGATTGATGTTTTGCTAGTTTTGAAAATAATTTTCGGTATGCTTTTTTACTTCTGGATGCAGAAAACGCATCAATTTTTAAATACATGGTTTTCTTTTCTGAATCTAAAAATCGGTATTTCATTTTGGCGCGTTTGTATGAAATGAGCAAGCTGTCTGGTTTTGGTCCAAACGCAATGGGCTTACTATTTTTAATGATTTCAGTGGCATACGCAAATTTCTGAATGTCATGTTTGTTTTTGTAGTGTACATGAATACTATCTGTAAATCCAAATAACAATGGAAAAAAATTAGTCAATAATGTTTGTTGAGTATGACCGTCACTTGTTCTGTTTAAGCCATCTGAAGGCATGATAACGTTTAAATAATTTAAGATAGAATCGGAAGAGATGCCATTTAATTGAGTAATTTCTGTTCCTTTTTTTAAAACGCTATCTTGTTTTTTTGAGATAGAACCGAGCACATAAATTTTAGAATCAACGGCAGTAAAGAGATAAGGCGATTGTTTTATTTTTTTGTAGTTCGTGGCTTTATCATAGGCTTTTGAAAATCGACTAGTTGTATGACCACATTCTAATTCATGAATAATAAATCTAGTTTTAATTCTAAATTCTCTTTCAGTTAAACTGTCGGTTAAAGACTCAATGAATTCATCAAACAATGTTATATAGTGTGCTTTTGGTTTGTATACTCCAATAACAGGATGCATTCTTAACGTCACTGTTTTAAAAATTTCCGCGTCTTCTTTTAGTTGTTTTGGCGAATATTTTTTAGTTAATACATGTTGTTTTGATTGCGAATAAACTAGATTGCTGTGGCAGTAGAAAGCTAAAATAAACAGGAAAATTGATTTGGAAAATGGCATAAATGTTATCTTTGTACAAATATAAATATATGAATAAATTCAAAATAGGTGTCTTACGAGAAGAGAAATCACCACCCGATAAACGAGTTCCGTTAACGCCATTAATTTGTACTGAGTTATTAAGAACCTATCCTCATTTAGAAATCGTCATCCAGCCTAGTAAAATTAGATGTTATAGCGATGAAGAATATGTGGCATTTGGTTTAACCTTGCAAGAAGATTTGAGTGATTGTGATGTGTTGATGGGAGTGAAGGAAGTCCCTAAAGAAAATTTATTACAAGGAAAAAAATATTTTTTCTTTTCGCATACCATTAAAAAGCAAGCTCATAATATTAAATTGATGAAGGCTTTAATTGCTCAAAAAATTCAGATGGTCGACTATGAAACCTTAACGGATAAAAATCATAATCGTATCATTGGATTTGGCCGTTTTGCCGGAATTGTAGGCACTTACAACGGTATCTTAGGTTATGGACGTAAATACGATTTGTTTCAAATAAAGCCAGCTAATGTATGCAGAGATAGAGCAGAGATGGAAGAGGAGTTGAAACGCGTGAAGTTACCAAATATTAAAATTGCCTTAACAGGAGGCGGAAGGGTTGCTAATGGAGCGATAGAAATTTTATCGGCTTTAAGAATTAGAAAAGTAACTCCCGAAGAGTTTTTAATGGCTTCATTTCGAGAGCCTGTGTATTGTCAATTAAATCCACGAGATTATGTGGAATTACCAAATGATCATAATTTTGATTTGAATGATTTTTATAATCATCCCGAACATTTTATTTCAAAATTTTCTCCCTTCACTAAAGCAACAGATATTTTTATTTCGGCACATTATTGGGATCCACGTTCTCCAAAAATGTTTACCATCGACGATATGAAAGCGTCTGATTTTAAAATGAGTGTAGTAGCTGATATTACCTGTGATATTGATGGCAGTGTGCCAACAACCTTA
>JBIISW010000033.1:0-19623 GCA_044340865.1 Bacteroidia bacterium
TTTCTGTGTTTACAACACCAATGCGTTGATTCATTAAAGCATACGAACCATTAGTCAAATTAAAACTTCCAAAGTTGCACTTTATGGCAGGCCATTCATTAACACCATTTTTAAATTCACGACTTAATTCAAACAATGAAAAATCTTTATTGAGTATTGCTTCAGCATCGTTTAATTTATTACTCGCTAATGGCATTGAGAAATTAAATAAAGTTGGAGGTGGGTTTAAACCAATATAGAAAATAGATTTTTTATTTGTTTTTAGCTCTTCTAGAACTTTTGGAGGAATAGCATTTACTTGATGAAGAATAATTAACGAATAGGGTTTAATTGATGTTGTTAGTTCGTTAATTAAAACAATGTCTACTTCATAGGTTTGAGTTGCACTGATACTTTCATGTATAGCGGCAATATCAGGATGTGGCGCGTTAGCGACAATCAAAATTTTGTCGCGATTATCAATAACATCAACAAAAAAAGAGTGTACATTATTTGTTTTGTTTTTGTCTTCAGTCAAATCAGAAAGTGTAACTGTGTATTTTTGCAACCCTGTCTTAGTCGCTTCAATGCTATAGTTAAAAGGTTTACTAAAGTTTTCTGATAGAATAGAAATCTTTTCGTTTTTTATTACCAATCCGTTTTGAGAAATGGACAGGTTAACAGATTTGTTTTTCAATCCACTCGCATTTACAATAATTTCAATTGGAAATGTGTTGCCGAGGTATGCAATTTGATTTTGGTTAATGGCTTGAATCCATACATCTTTTTGTTCAATTGTATCGCCAAATGCAATGGTATAAATGGGAGCGTTTAGTTTTGATTGTGTATGTAAAGGATTTTTTCCTTTGTTGTAAATACCATCAGATGCCAAAACAATGGCTCCTACATTACTGTTTGCATAATTATTTTCTATATCGGCGAATACTTTTGAAATATCAGTTTCCTTTCCTTTAAAATCAAATGTTTCAGTAGGTTTCGATTCCGTATCAAATTGATATAATTTAACAGTATATTTTTCTTTTAAGGCCTTTGTAAATTTAATTAAATCTGGTAGATACTTATTTTTTATTTCCGAAGAATCTTTATTAGCAATAATAGATGATGAATTATCTTGTGCTATAATGATGATGGGCTTTTCAACTTCAGTGGTACTATTTTTAATAAAAATATCTAATAGCAATAACGTCATGAGTGTGATTGATGAAAACCTGAAAATAGGCAGTATGGTTGCAATTAGTTTGCTTCGTTGATTGTTTTTTTTATCTCTAAAATATAATAAAAAAGCGTACAGTAAACCTGCAGTCATGCAAAGAAATATATAATACCAAGGATAATTAGAAATAAATTGCATGTGCATGAACAGTTAAAATACTTATTTAAATTATGAATCATGAAACTTCATTATTAAAATAAAGTCTCATGATATAACCAGAATAAAAATTAAGTTAACATCCCTCCGCATACATTGATACATTGCCCTGTAATATAGGCACTCATATCACTTGCTAAAAACAAAGTTAGGTTTGCAACATCTTCAGTAGTTCCACCGCGTTTTAATGGAATAGTATCTCTCCATTGTTGTACCACTTTTTCATCAAGTGCCGCTGTCATTTCTGTTTCAATAAAGCCTGGAGCTATGGCATTGCTTCTAATATTACGAGATCCTAATTCTAATGCCACTGATTTTGTAAATCCTATGATACCAGCTTTTGATGCTGAATAATTTGTTTGTCCAGCATTTCCTTTAACGCCTACAACAGAGCTCATATTTATAATAGAACCTGAACGCGCTTTTAACATTGGTTTTTGAACGGCTTTGGTTAAATTAAAAACGGATTTCAAATTCGCGTTAATAACTTCATCCCATTGCTCTTCAGTCATTCGCATAAGCAATGTATCTCGGGTAATACCTGCGTTGTTGACTAATATATCTACGGTTCCAAATTCTGCAACCACATCAACTACTAATTGGTCAGCTGCTTTAAAATCAGCCGCATCGCTTTGATAGCCTTTTGCTTTAATACCAAATGCTGCTAGTTCTTTTTCAAATGCTAGCGCTTTTTCAACTGAACTTAAATACGTGAAAGCAATGTTACAGCCTTGTTCTGCAAATTTTATGGCAATACCTTTTCCTATGCCTCTTGATGCGCCAGTAATGATGGCTACTTTGTTTTGAAGTAATTTCATACGTTGTAAATTTATTTTTTAAAGTTTAAATATACAAAGTAAATTACAAAAGTGAATAGTGGTAGAATACTATTATTTTAAATTATTAAAATACATCCTATTGATTTTTAGTCTACTTAAATATTTTGCCAACACAAATTATATTTTAATCAATTAATTGTACTTTTTTAACCACACTGAATTTTCCGTTAAATGTGAAGTTAAATGAATATAGGCCATTCCCTAAGTTTAAATTGTCTGTAATTTGAATTGTATGCTCACCTTTTATTAACGAATAAAATGTTTTGCTCCATACTATTTTTCCTTTAACATCTGTAACATGAAGATCCATATCTCCGTCGGAAGGAATCTTAATTTGTAAGCTAATATGTGTTTTAGTTGGGTTTGGAAAAATAGAAACGATTAAAGGATTACTTCCATCTAACGGTTTTATTCCCGTAGGCTGACTTTTCAGTAACCATACCTCGTATAATGTATTATGTGCGTTTGTTACACCAGTATTATTCGCTGTAAATGGGTTAATTTGTGTGCTATAAATACCTCCTAATATATGACCAAGCAAAGTGGAGTCGGCAGTTAGTTGTGATAATTTAATTATTTCAGTATCATAATGAGGAATTGAATGATTCAGAATAAATTCAGCACTTGCTCCAATTAATGCAGGCATTTCAATTGGTAAAACATTTTCTTGTAAAACACCCGTTGAATTTCTAGAAACACGACTGATTGTTTTTACAAATGGCACATTATTATCTTGTGTAAGCACTCCTCCAATATATGAGTACTGACTTATTCCTCCAAAAAATAGTGAATGCATAGTGTTATTTAAACTATCAAAAGTTGAAATATTTGCAGAATGATAGTTGCTTAGATATTGATTAAATCCTGTAACAGGATTGTGACCGCTAGCTTTAATATCTACAGGATATAAAAACGGTAAATCAACACCAATTTGAAAAACACCTGAAGAGATTGTATAACCTTCTTCTCCTGTTGGGAAAATTTGAGGCATTAAATTATAATCTCTTCGATGTAAGTGAACCATGTCAGTTGTTTTTGTGTAATTAGATACACTTAAAGCCGTTCCGTAATTATTAATAGTGAATTTACTCAACCCATCAACATACGTTTGAGTATAAGTTGCCATACCCATTGGATTATATCGTCCATCAAATTTGTGACCACCAATTAAATAAAACGTAGTTCCTATTTTACCTAAATGACCACCATTAACTGCAAAACGAGTATCTGTAATTTGTTTAAAATTGGAAACTATTGGAGTTCCATTTACAATTGCATTAATTAATCCAGTTACTGAAATGGAGGTTAAATGAGGGTATGTGACGTGGTCTAATGCTGTTGCGCTATAGCCATAACCTCCGATAATATAAAGTGAATCTTTATCTTGATAAAAATTCATATTAGTAGATTGCAACTGTTCTTTTAGCCCTGTAGCTAATGTGTTTACAGAAGCAGTCCAATATTGATTATTTATTACATCAATTACATAAATATCGCTATTACTATTTACTTCTAAAAAAGCATTAAATGGTTGGCGTGCATGTAAACCATCTTTTCTTCCACCAATAACCAACCATTTTCCGTTTGATTGTGCTACCGCAAATGAATGTAGGCCTGGTAAGCCACTCACGGTTACAGGTTTTAATTTTACAGAATAATTGAATGGAATGGTTTGCCCTTTTATAGAAAATGTAAAAGCTAAAATTGAAATGTAAAAAAGAAATAGTTTCATAAGATTTTTTTGTTAAAAGTAACTTAAACAATATTTATTTGTTGTGACTTTTGTTACATAGTTTTTTTATTTGCAATTTTTTCCTTTAAACGATCTACTAAATAATATACCATTGGCACCAAGTAAACAGTTAATATCAAAGATGAGAATAGCCCTCCGATAATTACCCAAGCCAATCCGTTTTTCCATTCACTGGCGGTTCCTTTACCTAGTGCAATTGGTAACATTCCAATAATCATTGCTATAGTTGTCATTAAGATTGGACGCATACGACCTTTTCCTGCAATGATTAAAGCTTCTTTGTAATGCTTCCCTTCAGCTTTTAATTGGTTTGTAAAGTCTACAATTAATATCGCATTTTTCACAACTAAACCCATAAGCATAATCAACCCTAGTAATGCAAATAAACTCAAATTATTCATTGATAAATTTAATGCTAAAAATGCGCCAATAGCAGCAACTGGAATTGAAAATAAAACAACAAACGGATAAATGAAACTATCATATAAAGCCACCATAATTAAATAAATTAATAAGAATGAAATTAATAAAACAGAACCTAACGCTCCGAAGCTATCGTTTTGTCTTTTGATATCACTACCCCAAGTCATTTCAATTCCATCAGGTAATGGATTTTTATTTATATAAGCTACTACTTCATCTGCAACTGTACCTGAAGGTCTTCCGAGTGCATCAGAGGTAAGTGTAACTGCTGGTTGTCTATCTTTTCGTTCTAATAAGGATGGAGAATTATCTCGCTCTATCGTCGCAAATTGTGATACATCTATGGGTATGCCCATTGGATTAACGATTGACAGACGTTGCACATCTTCATAATTTTGTCTATTGTTACCATCAAACCAAACCCTCACTGGATATTCTGTTCCATTTTCTGTTAATGTTGCATCATCATTGCCAGTAAACGCTGTTCTTAAATTGATTCCAACATATGCTGTTGTTAATCCTAAACGCTGCATTTTATCTTTGTTGGGAATTATTTTGTATTCAGGACTCCCTTGTTCTACAGATAAACGCACATTATCAGAACCTGGTATTTTTTCAATAACAGATTTTAAATCATTTCCTGTTTTCATTACCAAATCTAAATTGCTTCCGCTTAAGGTAATTTCTATTGGCGCTGAACGTGGTATTAATCCTAGTGCAGCCATTGAATAATTTATCCCTGGAAACTTCATTTTTAATTCTTCTCGAAGTGTTTTCATAAAATATTCGGTTGGTTGATTGTTGCGTTCTTTAGAAGATTTCAATTGAATAGTGAATTCCGTTTTATTAGCGGATCCTACACCTAAACTTCCAATGCCTGTGCTTGGGCCACCTATGTTACTGAAAACAGTAGAGACATCTGCTTGTTTGATAATATAGGTTTCAATTTTTTGAGCAATTAAATTGTTTTGTTGAATGGAAGTTGATTTATCAAACTCCAAAGCCATACGAAATTTACCTTGATCTCCGGTAGAGATAAGTTCTTTACCAATAATACCTTGTTTCATTACTCCCAAAGTAACAGCAAAAAGAAAAATAACAATGCCAGTAAAAATTAACTTATGGCTAAGTATCCATTCTAATTGTTTGCCATACCAATTTGTGAAATTGTCTAATTGATGCTCAAAGCCAAGCAGAAAACGATTGAAGAAGTTAGTGGGTTGCAAATCTTCTTTCTTACCAATTCTCGATGCTAACCAAGGTGTAAGCGTGAAGCCAACTAACAAACTTGTAAGTGTGGATGTTACAACAACTACTGAAAATTGTTTGAGCATATCTGCCACAAAAACTTGCAAAAACAAAATCGGTAAAAACACAACTACGTCAACCAATGTGATAGACAATGCTGAAAATCCAATTTCCATTCGTCCATCCATTGAGGCAGTGCGTTTTTCTTTTCCCATATCTAAATGCCTTTGAATATTTTCCAATACCACTGTAGCATCATCCACCAAAATTCCTATAATTAAAGACATGGCAAGCAAGGTCATTAAATTTAAAGTGTATCCTAAAAGCCACATAACTGCAAATGCTGTAATCAAAGATGTTGGGATCGCAATAATAACTATTAAAGAGTTTCTGAAACTTCGTAAAAATAAAAGCATTACTAACGATACCAATATAACCGCTAAACCTAAATCAAATACAACTGAATTAACTGCTGCAATTGTATTATCGGTGCTATCATCAGCAATGATAAATTTTACAGCTGAATTTTTGTTTTGTGCTTCAATGCTTTTAAATTTTGCACGTACCATTTTTGAAACATCAACAGCATTTGCATCTCCTTGTTTTTTTAACATAATCCCAATTCCATCTTTTCCGTTGTATCTACTGATAGATGTCGTTTCTTTTATTCCATCAACTACTTGAGCTACATCTTTTACATAAACAGGACTACCAGACATTGGCATAGCAACCTGAACATTTTTTATATCATCAATCGTTGCAAATTTTCCTGTTAAACGAACTGAGTTATTCTCTTGATTTGTTTGTATTTTTCCAGCAGGTAAATCTAAACCTGAGCGATTTATTGCTTCAACAACCTGATACAATGAAATTTTATACAATTTTAATTTATCTCGGTTTGCTTTAACTTGTATTTCTCTTTCTTCTCCTCCTAAAATCGTTAACTCTGCAACTCCCTTTATCTGTTGAATTTGTGGAAGATACTCATCTTTCATTTTTTGATAAAACTCAGTTGCAGGCAAATTACTTGTTGCGCTAATGGACATGATTGGTAAATCATTAGGAGAAACTTTACTCATAACCGGACTTAAAATATCCTGAGGTAAATCTTTGCGAATATTATCTATATAACGCTGTGCGTCCTGCATAGTTTTATCTAAATCAGTTCCATATTTCAGGTTGGCAATAATTATAGAGGCGTTTGGTAATGATTTAGTCACTAAATAATCAACACCTTCTAAATTAGATAAAGCATCTTCAATTTTTCGAGATACCGAGGTTTCTACTTCATTTGGCTCTGCTCCGGGATACACCGTTTTAATTACCACAACTGGTTGATTAAAATCAGGCATTAATTCATAGCTCAAGTTTTTATATCCGATAACTCCCAATAAGGTAAGTACGCTAAAGAGAACTATTATTAGCGATGGACGTTTGATTGATATTTCTGTTATATTCATATTGTAAATTATTTAGCAGTTACATTTGCATTATTAAAAAGATTAATAAATCCATTAGTGATGATTACATCACCAACTTCTAATCCTTTTGATACAACCGTTTTATTTTTTATTTTTTGCGCAATCGTTATGACACTTAAAACAGCTTTTCCATTCTTTACTTTATAAACTTGAGGTTGACTTGACGTGCCAACAATAGCAGAAGCTGGTATAATAATTCCAGATTTTTGATTTTCACTTTTCATATTTACTTTTCCAAACATTCCGGATTTAATTTTAAAATCGGAGGTATTAGTTACTATGAACTGAACAGGAAAACTACTTCCCATATTAGCTTTACTACCTATCATTATTGTTTTCCCTGTTAACAGCTCATTTGCATAGGCATCTGCATTAATCGAAAAGGTTTGGTTTACTTGAAATGAACTTAAATCATTTTCGGATACATTGACTGTGAATTTTAAAACTGATATGTCTGTGATTTGTAGCAATGGTAAACCCGGTGTTGCAAATGCTCCAACTTCAGTGAGTTTAGCAGTTACAAGTCCATTAAAAGTTGCTTTGATTGTTGTTTTATTAATTTGTTCAATTAAGGTTGCTCTTTGTACTTTTGACGATTTTAAAGCTAACTCTGCTTTCTCTAATTGAACGCCTTGTACAGCATCTGCATTTGCTAAAACAGTAAAGCGTTTTACATCCGCTTCTAATCCTTCAACTTGAACCTCTGCTGATTGTAATTGCAGTTTCAATAATGAATTATCTAACTGAATTAACGATTGACCCTTTGTTACAAAAGTTCCAACGTCAACTAAAACATCATTTATTTTGCCTTGTATTTCAGCACTCAATTTAGTTTCTTTATTAGGTTCAAACGTGCCTGAATAGTTGAATTCATTGCCAATTAATTTATACTTTATTGTATCTACCTGAACATTGATTGCTTTCTCTTTATCGTATTGATAAACTTTATTGTTTACGATTTCTTTATTGCTTTTTAATTTGATAACTACAATTGCAATTAATGCTAATGGTATGATGATGTATAAAACCTTTTTCATAAGTTATTTTTAATTATTAATTTATTTTGTGTTTAAAATATTTCCTGATACTTTTTTTAGTTCTAAGTCTGCTTTCATTACATCTACCAAGGCAGATAAATAATTTTGCTGAGCTTCCTTTTGGGTATTATCTGAAAGTAATACATCAGTTAATGATGCAACGCCTTCTTTTTGCTGTATAATTGTTTTTGAATATATTGTTTCTGCAAGGGCCAATTGTGATTTGGAATTTAATAGATTAGAACTTGCAACGTCATATTGCATGTGTGCATTTTCAATCTGAACATTTTGTTTATCATTTAATAATTCTAATCGAGTTGTATTCTGCTTTAATTCTTCTTTCTTTTGGAAAATACGATGTTCTAAAGTAGTTCCAGAAAACATTAACCATGACATTTTAACTCCAGCAAATCCAATAGGGTATGTTTTAAAGAAATCATTTGTGCCACTATAGTTTCCGTATCCTGTTGTTCCATAAGTACCATAAAGTGAGAAAGAGGGTGAATGAGATAGTTTTAATGTTTTTATTTCCGATTTTAAAAGCAGCATTTTAGTATTAAACAATAAAATATCAGTAGTTGGTTTAGTTGTATACTTTACTATTTCTGATGATGCATTAAATGTTTCTTCAATTGTTATTTGTCGGGATGGTGTTATGCCTAATTGAAGTTTTAATAAATTTAAAATTTGTTGAAGTTGTGCATTAGCCATGCTTAGCTGCGTATTTAGCTGACTTTGTTGAAGTTTAAATTTATCGACATCTGTTCCTTTTGCCATTTGTTGCGAATGAAGTAATTGAATATTACTGAGCAGTTTTTCACTATTACTTAAACCATTTTTAATGAATGCAATTTGATTTGATACTAATTGTGCATTGTAATACAAATTCGAAACATCAAATACCACTTGCTCTTCAGTTTGATGAAACTGTATTTGATTTATCTCCTTAGCTCTTTTTGATACTGTAATTGCCCCAATAGTTTGAGGATTGTAGATAGGCACGTCAAGAGTAAGGTTTGCATTTAAGTTATGAGGAACGCCAAATTGAGCTTCTTTATATACGCCTACTGGCCCAGCAAAAATTGATGCCGGTAATAATTGATATGGTAAATCGGTGTAATATCGATAATCTAAGTTACCATACAATTTTGGAATTAAACCACCCTTAGCTTCTTTGTTTCGCTCATTAGCAATTTTAATATCTCCCTCTGCTATCTTCAACGTTTTATTATGTACTAATGCAGTATCAGTACATTGTTTTAGTGACCAATTTTGAGCTTCAGAATTGGTTGTGGAAATTAAAACGGAAATAACCATTATAATTTTCGTTTTTATTAAGTGAGCGTTTACTAACATAATTAGACAATTTTTTTTTATTTGATTGTTACTCTTTGATTTTTTATTTATAAATACTGAGTTTTTTAAGGCGCTTAGACTAATTTTTTGTTTAAATAATATATAATTAATCGAGTTTTTGTTTAACTTTTAATTTCTATCATTTTTAAAATGCCATTTAGTACTTTATGCCCATCTTTTACTAAATCTGATTTATGACCTGTTAATTTCCATTTAAGAACAGTTATTCTCATGCCTCCCATTATAATTGTTGCGGTTGTAGTAACTCCAACCATTTTGCTAAAAGTGCCATTAGATTGTCCTTTTTTAACAATGTTCTCAATGTGACTTTGCATTTGTTCCATGAGAGAAGAAACTGTTTTTGATAACTCCTTGTTAAATTGAAAAATACTCTCCGAAAATATGATACTTACAATGGAAGGTTTATTTACAAATGTTTTTAATTGAGAGGCGAAAATACCTTTCAGTAATTCAGAAGGACTAGCATCTTTATTTGAAAGAACAACTGATAAACGACCCTTCATTGTTTGTATAAAAAAAATTAGAATGCCATGTAAAATATCATTTTTGCTTTTAAAATGACGGTACAGCGCAGCTTCAGAAAGTTTTAAATCTGTTGCTAATGTCTTTATAGTTAAATCTTGAATGCCGTGTTTATCAATTCGATTTGCAGCAGCTTCAATTATTTCTATTTGTCTATTTGTAAATATTTCATTTTCCATTTTCTATTTTCATTTTATAAAACGATATCCCTAACCATATTACTGAAGCCGTCATACTGATTGCACCTATAAGTACAAAAATTGGCGACGCACCAAAATATACTTCTAATAAAATACCAGTTGGCATTAAAAGACCAATTAATCCGAGCCAAGAAATTGCATTTGTGTTTTTTAGATTATTTTTAAACTGTAATAACAAAAATCCAATTAAAATATTTAAGAAAGCAAATAGATTCCCATGAACATGTGCGAGTCTAGTTTCAAAATGCTTTCCAACGGAATATGTATTTATCCAATCTTCTTTGCCAGGAGCAAAGTCTCTCATATAAATCAATACAAAGCCATATGCCATAAATAAGCCCATTACTAAAAATCCGATTGCAATGTTATTTTTTCCTTTCATGATATTAATTTTAGTTAGTTAGTATTTACTTACAAAAGTATCCTTTTATCTGTTACGATTAATTTTAATTGTATGATTGTTATCATATAAATTAATGATTAAAGAAACAGAAGCGATAATAAATTTAGAAAGATCATAGTGCATAATTGAGTTAATAATTAATGATACCAACATTTAGACGTATATTTGAGTTTTTAAAATAAAAATTTTATATGCCGTTTTCAAAGTTAGGATTATCAGATGCTTTACTTAAAGCTTTAGCTGAGCAAAAATACACTCAGCCTTATCAAATACAAAAGGAAGCTATTCCAGCCATTTTAGATGGAAAAGATATTTTAGGAATTGCACAAACGGGTTCTGGTAAAACAGCCAGTTTTGTTTTGCCTATTTTACAACAATTTCAAGATTATGGTTCATCAAAGAATAGACATATAAAAGCCTTAGTTGTTGTTCCTACTAGAGAATTAGCAATACAAGTAAACGATGTTTTCAAATTATTAGGAGCAAGTTTACCACAGCCAATTAAATCCATTGCTGTTTATGGTGGTGTTTCTATTAATCCACAAATGATGGATTTGCAAGGCGTTGAAATTTTAGTGGCCACACCAGGTAGGTTATTAGAATTAATTGAAAAAAACGCTGTTTCGTTATCTGCTGTTAAAACATTGGTTTTAGATGAAGCTGATAAAATGTTGAACTTAGGCTTTAAAGAAGAGATGACTAAAATTTTTGGCCTATTACCAAAGAAACGTCAAAACCTTTTGTTTTCTGCTACTCTAAGCGATGACTTAAATCATATTAATAAAAGTTTATTAAGAAATCCGTTCGTTGTAAAAATTGAAGAGGAGACAAAAGATTTCGACTTAATTAAACAGTTTGCTTATACTATTTCTGAAGAAAAAAAAGGGCCACTTTTAAGGTACATCATTAAACAACAAAAAATAAAACAAGTTTTAATTTTCACATCCTCTGTTCATAGAGCTGATGCTGTGGCTTTAAAATTGAATCAAAATGGAATTGATGCCTTTGCGATCCACAGTAAAAAAAGTCAGGAAGGACGAAACGAGGCTCTTAATTTTTTTAAAAAAGGCATGGTAAAGGTATTAGTTGCTACCGATTTAATGTCGCGAGGTATTGATATTAAATTTTTACCATTTGTCATTAATTATGAATTACCTCGTTCTCCAAAAGATTACGTGCATCGCATAGGAAGAACTGGTAGAGCTGAATCTCCAGGCGAAGCTATCTCATTAATTTCTCCTGAGGAAGAGCATCATTTTAAAGTGATTCAAAAAAAAATGGGTAAGCGTGTAACCATGATTGATGGTAACGCTATTAATTTAAAAGGCTTTTAATAACCTTATTATTTTTCGATTATTTTTTTATTTTCGAACCATCCATTTGTACCGTCTTCTAAGAAATATACTTCACACGTAAAATGGTCTCTTAAATATTGGGCAGCTTTTTCTGAACGTCCTCCGCCTTTTCCACAAACTGTTATAATAATATTTTCTTTGTTGGTTGTAAACTTAAAGGTTTCTATATCTTCAATAGGTATATTTATAGCGCCAGGTATATGGTTATTACTGTAATCACTATTACTTCTCACATCAATTAAGGTGTGTGCGAGATTATTATTTTTTAGGTGAAATAGATTTTCTATTGATAAAGATGTTTTCATTTTTTTATTTTTTTCTTTTCATTCGTTTTAAAATGATGAAGGATGACGCCACCGTTAAAAAACCAATGGTAATGATGGAAGCATTTAATCCAACTGTATCAGCAATGATTCCGGTTATAATGGCTCCGATGGCATATCCTAAATCTCGCCACAATCTAAAAATGCCTAAACTTTTTGGCCTATCTATTGGGTTTGTATTTTCGGCAACAGTAGCTAAAAATGTTGGATATACCATAGCAGTTCCCCAACCTAACATAATAGAAAGTGAAACATAATGAGTCATGGTTTCTGCCCAAGGCATCATCAATAATACAATACCTTGTAATAACATACCGAAAAATAATAAATCTTTTTTATAAAAATAATCAGCCATTTTACCTGTAATTAATTGGCCTAATCCCCATACTGCTGGATATGTTGCCGTTATTAATCCTATCTGCGCGATGCTAAAATGTTTTTGAAATAATAGAATAGGGAATATGCCCCAAATCATCCCGTCGTTTAAATTATTAATAAGTCCCGCTTGGGTTACTGAGCCTAGATTTTTGTTTTTCCAAGTAGTTTCCCAAAATATATGTTTTAATAATGGAATAGTACTTGATTGAGTTTCTTTATTGACATGATGTTTAGTGTCTTTTACAAATAGCCAACTTCCCACTAATCCTAAAACGGAAAGAGCAACACCAATATAAAATGGATAAGGTCTTAATCCATAGTTCTCGGCAATCCAACTCGTAAAAAAGGCAACAAGAGCAACCGATAAATATCCAGCAAATTCATTTATTCCCATTGCAAATCCACGTTGTTTTTCTCCTACTAAATCAATTTTCATAACGACTGTGCTACTCCATGTTATCCCTTGATTGATTCCTAATAAGATATTTGCAATTATAATCCAATTCCAGCTAGGCGCATGCATCAATATAAACGGAACGGGAATTGCAAAAAGCCAGCCAATTGTTAATAGATTTTTTCTTCCAAATGTATTAGCTAAAGAGCCTGTAAAATAATTGGTTATTGCTTTTACAATTCCAAATACAATAATAAATGAAAGAATGGCCGTTTTGGCTGCGATGTGAAATTCTATTTCTGCTATTTGAGGAAGTATGGCTCTTTCTAAACCTATCATACCGCCAACAAACGCATTAATGATTACGAGAAGTGTGAATTGCTTCCAGTTTTCTTTTAAGCCAAGTTTAACAGTTTTCATTACTATAATTTATTGTACAAAATTACAGTAGAGCAAAACAAAACTACTTTACATAAGATAAGTAATTATTTTATTGCGCGAATTCTACTTAAGCTGACTGGCGTTATTCCTAAATAGGATGCAATAAATTTTAATGGAATTCTTTTTAAAACATTTGAATGATTTTTAATTAAGTTATTATATCGTTCTTCTGCTGTATTAAATTGTAAACCCTCAATTCTATTTACTGTATTAACATAAGACGTCTCAATTATTTTTCGAAACAACCGTTCTAAATCAGGATGAATATCAAATAATGAAAAAAGTTTTTCAGAATCAATAGCAATAACTATAGAGTCTTCAATGGTTTGAATGGCTTTTAAAGAGGCTTTTCCTGTAAATAAACTTTCCGCCCTAGCAACAAATGAATTTTCAAATTCGAAACTTTCAGTAATATCAATATCTTCTTTGAAATAATAGATACGTAGACATCCTTGGTTTACAAAATAAATAGTTTTACAAGTGTGTCCAATGGATTGAATATTTTCATTTTTTTTGATGGTTAGTTCTTTGCAAATTTCACGCAAGGCAATTTTAGCCTCATTCGAAATTGAATGAATCGTTTGAATATGACGATATAATATTTCCATTTGATGTTTGCGAAATTAAAAACTATTTAAGTTTATATTTAGTTTTAAATGTAATGATAATCATTTTCATATTTAAATTTAAAATGAAAGGCGACATTACATTTTGGCAATAATCATTTCCTTATTTTTTAATTTACTAGTTTGCAATATGGGTAAAACAGTTTGTTTTATTTGTTGCGCTAAGGCATTAATTAATCTAAGTTTAGCATAAGGTCTATTATAAATTAAACTGACCTCTCTGACTGGAAAAGGTGATTTGAAGTCTGCTACTTTGGTTTTTTTTTCTTTTGATAAATCTAACACATATAATTCAGGAATTAATGTTAAACCATTTGTATTATCGACCATGTTCAATAGGCTATCAAAGGAATTTGGTTTAAAATCTAAATTGGAATTAACCTTTTTAGCGCTCAACGAACATACATTCATAATCTGATCACTCAAACAATTTCCTTCTTCGAGTAACCAAATTTTTTCATATGCAATGTCTTTAGGACTTAAGTATTTTTTTTGAATGTTTTTAATTTTTCCATACACCATTAATTTTTCATAGTATAAAATTTCTTCCTCAAAATCATTTTTAGGAATAGGTGTTGAAACAATGCCTACATCTATTTCGCCGGTTTTTAATTTCGTTACAATGCTACTTGTTGTTATTTCAGAAATTTTAATTTTTAAATGGGGATATGTATTTAATAATTTAGGAATGACTCGATGCAATAAATTACTAGCAATGGTAGGTATAACTCCTATTTTCAGTTCGCCTTCTATTTTGCCTCTAATTTTAGCAGGTAAATCTTTTAAATGCTTGCTGTGGATGAGTATTTTTTTTGCTTCCTCAATAATTTCTTTTCCACTATCTGTTGTAATAATTGGATTCGTTTTTCTATCAAAGAGAATGATATCTAATTCCTCTTCTAATTTTTTCACCATCGTACTCAGTGTTGCTTGAGTAATAAAACAAGCCTCGGCAGCTTTGCTAAAACTTTTAAATTTATCTAAAGCAACGATGTACTCTATTTGTTGTAAATTCATAACATAAGGTATTGATATTATCAATATCTAATATAGAAATTATTTTAATCATAAATACTATTTAATAGGTTAGATTTACATTATTATTTTAAATTATTTACAGTTAAAAATTATACTATATGAAAAAAGGAATCATTATACTCGCTCTTTTTGTAGGAGTATCTGCTATTGCGCAAGAAAATGCAAAAGCTGGAGAATGCCCTATGGGATTTGGATCTGCTAAACCAAAAACAAATCAAGCTAATGTTAAAGCTAAGACTAATGAAGATTGGTGGCCTAATAAATTGAATTTGCAGGTGTTGAGACAACAATCAGAATTGTCAAATCCGATGGGGCCAAATTTTAATTACAAAAAAGAATTTAATTCGTTAGATTATTTTGCGTTAAAAAAAGACATTCAAACTATTTTAACTCAATCTCAAGAATGGTGGCCTGCTGATTTTGGAAATTACGGACCTTTATTTATTCGCATGGCTTGGCATAGTGCTGGAACATACAGAACAGCTGACGGAAGAGGTGGCGCTAACGAAGGACAGCAACGTTTTGCGCCTTTAAATAGTTGGCCAGATAATGGTAATTTAGATAAAGCGAGAAGATTACTATGGCCAATTAAACAAAAATACGGTGATAAAATTTCTTGGGCTGATTTAATGATTTTAACTGGAAATGTGGCATTGGAATCAATGGGCTTTAAAACGATTGGTTTTGCAGGTGGAAGAGCAGATGTGTTCGAACCAGCATCAAATGTTTACTGGGGAAAAGAGACAAAATTTCTTGAAGATAATCGTTACTCTGATGGGAGAAAATTAGAGAATCCATTGGCAGCTGTGCAAATGGGATTAATTTATGTAAACCCAGAAGGACCTAATGGAAATCCTGATCCTTTAGCTTCTGCTAAAGATATTAGAGAAACGTTTGCAAGAATGGGAATGAACGACGAGGAAACTGTAGCTTTAGTTGCTGGTGGACATACATTAGGAAAAACTCATGGTGCAGGTGATGCCTCATTAGTTGGAAAAGAACCCGAAGCCGCTGCGATTGAAGAGCAAGGTTTAGGTTGGAAAAGTACATACAAATCAGGTAAAGGAAAAGATGCTATTACATCAGGTCTTGAAGTGACTTGGACAGCAACTCCAACAAAGTGGAGTCAAGGTTATTTTAATTTGTTATTTGCCAATGAATGGGAACTAACAAAAAGCCCTGCTGGTGCAAATCAATGGACAGCAAAGAACGCAAAGGCAATTATTCCAGATGCATTTGATAATACTAAGAAACATTTACCAACTATGTTGACCACGGATATTGCTTTAAGAGTTGATCCTGTTTATGAAAAAATTTCTAGAAACTTTTTAAATAATCCAAAAGCATTTGATGAAGCATTTGCAAAGGCTTGGTTTAAACTAACACACCGTGATATGGGACCAAGTTCTCTATACTTAGGGCCAGAAGTACCAAAACAATCTTTTGTTTGGCAAGATCCATTACCAATTGTAAAAGTTACACCATTAACCAAACTTGAAATCGATAATTTAAAAACAAACATTTTAAATTCAGGATTATCATTAAATGAATTGATTTATACAGCTTGGTCATCCGCAAGTACGTTTAGAGGTTCTGACAAAAGAGGTGGAGCAAATGGAGCGCGAATTAGATTAATGCCACAAAGAGAGTGGGAAGTAAACAATCCAAAACAGCTTGAAAAAGTGTTAAGTACATTAACTAAAATTCAAGGAGATTTTAATGTGAAATCTAAAAAACAAGTTTCGATGGCCGATTTAATTGTATTAGCAGGTTCTGCAGCCATTGAAAAATCTATTAAAAACGCAGGTTTAACTATGTCTGTTCCTTTTACAGCAGGAAGAGTTGATGCTAGTCAAGATGAAACAAATGTTGAAGGAATGGCTGTTTTAGAGCCTGTAACAGATGGTTTTAGAAATTATGCAAAAACACAATATACTATTCCAACGGAAGAATTATTAGTAGATAAGGCACAATTATTAAAGTTAACTGCTCCCGAAATGACTGTTTTAATTGGTGGTTTACGTGTATTGAATGCAAATTATCATAATTCTCAAGATGGTGTTTTAACTGTGGAAAAAGATAAATTAACAAATGATTTTTTTGTGAATTTGTTAGACATGAATACAGTTTGGACTCCTGTTAAAGATTCAAAAGAAATTTTTGAAGGCAGAGACAGAAAAACAGGATCCTTAAAATGGACAGCAACTCGCAACGATTTAATTTTTGGTTCTAACTCCGAATTAAGAGCAGTTTCGGAAGTTTATGCGAGTTCAACCAACAAAGAAAAATTTGTAAAAGATTTTGTTGCCGCTTGGACTAAAGTAATGAACTTAGATCGCTTTGATTTAAATTAAACTATTTATTGATTCTATAAAAAAAGTCTCATTCAAAATTGAATGAGACTTTTTTTTGTTTTATTTTTTTACTTCCCTTAGAAGAATGCAAAGGCCACATAAAAAAAAGTGTATTTTATCCGGATGCCGATGATTTAATAAGAGGTTTTTTGAAGAACAACCGATTGAAAAAGATTGTGTTTGCAGACTTGTTTTAATAATGAAAATCTAATTTCGTTTTAATATTCTGTTTATGTCTGTTAATTGATTGTCATATTTGCCGCTCTTAATAATTGTATTAGTCTACCTATTTCTGAACTTTCTACTGCGGTATTATGTTTTTCTTCCCAAATTGCACTTATAATTTCCTTAAGAGTCAAAAACTTAATTTTTATGTTAAACTTTCCGCTGTCTGAAATCATATTTATAAATTGAGGACAATTTTCAAAATCCTGTCGGTATTTTTCATTTTTTAGTTTTGTTACGGCAATAATAAAAGTGAATTTAGAAGTATTACATTCGTTTGTGATTTTTTCCCTAAATGCTTTTGCCCAAATTGGATTTGTGATTTCTCTTAAGTTTTTCCATAATGATCTTCCATGCTTTACAACTTCCTTCTTTTTTTCGTCTTTTAGATTTTCCAAATAGAATTTACAATCAAATCCTCCTTGCCAAGACTTACAACTTATTGCGAATGCCTCATCTCTTTTTTGATTTACACATAAGACATCAATATCAGAGTGGACGCTATATTTCTTTTTATCTGAATTAGTCATTCCTAGGATATTAGGTCTGTATTTGACATTGTGTTTTGAGAAAGTCCCTTCCTCCCGTTTAAAATAATTATCTACTAATTGTTCTAGTATATCTTCTGTCATTCTATTGTTTTATTAATTGGTTATAACTTTCATATAGTCGATGCAAATTAAAGACTATAAAACTAATATTGGTATAATACTCGTTGTTTTTTTCTTTTTCAAATATTTAATAATTCTTTATAAGTCCTCAAGCGTTTTTTATTTGCAGGATTCAACCGCCTTTTTTATCACATCATCCACAAAATGCCATTTAGCTATCAGTTTTGTATTGGTAATGTTTTTAGATATTACACCTTGTCTTAATACATACTCACTAAACATTTCCGCAAAATCTTCCGCAGGCTGTGTTTCAGCATAGTCAGAAATGTAAGCATCTTCTTCCATTTTAGTTGGTTTGTTGTAATCGTAATCGCCTCCAAATACACTTTTAAATTCTTTTGAATCATAAATAAGGTTAGGGTAATGATATGCAAAAGCATGGCCATATTCATGTCGAATATTTTCTCTCAGAATGTTTTCGTACTGCCAAAAAAATAAGTTGTCTAAAATGCAAAAAGGTCGAATGTAGATATGACCAGTTTTAATACCAAACATATCAGAAAAAATACTTGCTTCTTCTATAAAACATGCTGGATCTATGAAATGCGGTAAAAGTTGACGGTTCACAGTTACGGCTCGTAAAGGACAATTATCATGCAATAATCCCAAGGCTTTCAATTCTTTATGAACTGAAGCCGTAGTGGCTATCACTTGTCTTTTTTTTCTGTAATTTTTTATTCGCATGGTTACTGTAATAATATTTGAATGTAATAATTTTTAAGTAAATATATTTTATAAAGTAAATACATTATAATGATATGGTAGGGTATTGTACTCTGTTTTTTTTGATATTGTAAAATACTAGCTCAGCTGTCAAAATTATTTTCACTGCAATCATTACCGCAATCTTTTAATTCAATCCAATTTATAATTGCTTACTAAGTTTACAAAATGTGCTTAAGTAAGCCGGTTACATTACACTGGCTAAGGCATAGTTGATAGTTTATTAAAATATGAATATATTTGATTAGTATTCAAGGATAAAAAAACATCCTTACTTACTAAGATTTGACAAATACGGATGAGAAAATCAGTCCTATAATCAAGTTATAGCCAATTTTTACGGACAGACAACAAATAGACAATATGAAAAGAATCGCAATATTAATAGGAAGTCCTGGGACACCATATTTAAATGGAGTGCCAAAGGACATTGAAAATATTAA